>NZ_JBRREC010000009.1:0-73031 GCF_056760015.1 Stenotrophomonas sp. STEN029
TGCTCTGGCGCGCGGGGGTGTGTCAGACGGCCCTTTACCGCCGCAGATTTCACTAGCATACGGGCGGCGGGCCCGTTGCGGGTGCCCGCCCCCCCCCCGGCCCCCCCGCGACCACGAGCATCAGTTTGAGACTGATGCGCATCGATTACTGCGCGGTGTAGACGATTTCGACGCGACGGTTCTGCGACCAGCAGGACTCGTTCGAATCGGTGCAGACCGGACGCTCTTCGCCGTAGGACACGACGGTCAGCTGCGAAGCCGAACCACCGTTGGCCTGCAGAGCCGAGTTCACGCCATTGCCACGACGCTCGCCCAGGGCCTGGTTGTAAGCGCGGCTGCCGCGTTCGTCGGTGTTGCCCTGCAGGGTGATGCGCGAGGACGGACGGTCACGCAGGTACTTGGCGTGGCAAGCCATGATGGCCTGGAATTCCGGCTTGACCGAATCCTGGTCCAGGTCGAAGTAGACAACGCGCTGACGCAGGCAGGCGTCGGTATCCAGGTCGCCCGGGCCGTACAGGCCGGAGGTGGACGGACCGGTCGGCTGGGTGGTCGAACCGGTATCAACCGGCGGCTGTGCCGGCTGTTCCTTGACCTTCTTCGAGCAGCCAGCGAGCGCGGCTACCGACAGCAGCGAAACGAGCAAAACACGAGTTGACTTGTTCATGGCTATACCTAGTGGCTCCTGGCCAATGTTGGGGATTAATGCGGGAAGAGATTAACATTTTATCAACGCGCAGTGCGGTACGGACCCCATGCTGGCTCACGCACGTCGCCATCGGCCAGCACCAAGCGCTGGCGCACCCGGCCGTCGGCGGATACTTCATACAACACACCACGCCCACCTTCACGAGCGGCGTACAGCACCATGCTCGCATTGGGCGCAAAACTGGGCGATTCGTCCAACGAACCCGGCGACAGCGTGCTCCAGCGCGCCGCCCCCAGGCTGCTGTCCATCACCGCGATCTTGTAGCTGCTGCCCGCACCCTGGGCGACGGCAATCTTCTTGCCATCGAAGGAGACGCTGGCCTTGGCATTGTAGTTGCCCTGGAAGGTCACGCGGCTGGCGCTGCCGCCGGTGGCCGGCACCTGGTAGATCTGCGGGCGTCCGCCGCGATCGGAGGTGAAGTAGACCGAGCTGCCATCGGCGGCCCAGGTCGGCTCGGTGTCGATGCCGAAGTGGTTGGTCAGCTGGGTCAGCTGCTTGCTGCCCAGGTCCATCACGTAGATCTCCGGGTTGCCGCTGCGCGACAGGGCCAGGGCCAGGCGACGGCCGTCCGGTGAGAACGAGGGCGCGCTGTTGATGCCACGGAAGCTCGTCAGCAGCTCACGGCCACCGGTGGCGATGTCCTGCACGTAGATGGAGGAGTTGCCGCGCTCGAAGCTGACATAGGCCAGCTTGCGACCGTCCGGGCTCCAGCTCGGCGACAGCAGCGGCTCGGCCGAGCGCACGATGGTCTGCGGGCTGTAGCCGTCGGAATCGGCCACCATCAGCGCGTAGCGCATGTTGGCGCCACTGCCACTGGCAGTGATGTAGGCGATGCGGGTCCAGAAGGCACCACGCACACCGGTGATCTTTTCGTAGATCGCATCGGCCATCTGGTGGGCGACATCACGCATGGCGCTGGAACGTGCGGTCATCGCCAGGCCGAGCAGGCGCTCGCCCTTGGCCACATCGAACAGCTCGTATTCCACGCGGTAGGCGCCGGCACCGGCGTCCTGCACCCGACCGACGACCAGGAAATCCTGCTTGAGCGCGCGCCAGGTCGGGTATTGCACCTCGCTGCCGCGGCTGGGGCGTTCGACAATCTGCGCTTCGGGCAGGTTGCGGAACTGGCCGGAACGGTCCAGGTCGGCGCGCACCACCGCAGCCACGTCGGTCTGCGGCGCACCGGCCGACCCCTGGTAGGCCATCGGCACAACCGTGATCGGCGTGGCCGAGGCGTTGCCACCGGTGATTTCGATTTCCAAAGCCCCCTGCTGTGCCGCGGCCACAAAAGGCAGCAGCAGAACGGTGAGGGCGACCAGCCAGCGTGACAGATTCTTCATGAGGCGCTCAGCAGTACGAATGAATAAGAGAGGGATAGCAGCACGCAGATGAACATTTTCGCAATCGTGAACGAAAGTCATGTGAAATCCGCCAGCCACCGCCCCAGATTATAAATTTCCAATGAAACCAACCGGATGCCCGGAACAGCCATCGCTCAGTTCTGGGCGGTGAATGTAAACATCAGCTCGCGCCGGAACACCGTCTCATAGCCACGGAAGGGCAGCGGCTGCGCCCTCAGCACGGCACGCTCGATGGAATCACGCGCTGCCGCGTCCATGGCGCAACCCGATTGCACCTCGGCACTCATCACCTCGCCGCCCGGCAGCTGCTTGATCAGGATCCGGCAGCGCGTGCCATTGGCAACATTGTCCGGCCGGTTCCACTGCGCAACCACGGCCTGCTGGATGGCAGCAGCATACTTGGCGGTCAGGTCATTGCTGGTGCCGCCCTGCCCCGGCGACGGCGTGCTCGGCCCGCTGGTGCCGCTGCTGGTCGACGACGCCTGCGCGCGGGCGCGGGCATCGGCCACCTGGCGCAGACGCTGCTCGGCCAGCTTGGCCTCGCGCTCTGCCTGTTCGCGCTTGCGGCGGATCTCGGCGATCTTCTGCTGGCGCTCCTGCTCGGCCTGCGCCTCACTGGCCTGGCGCTGCTGGTCGGCGATCTTCTTGCGATCGGCCTCTTCCTGCTGCTTGGCCAGGCGCAGCTTCTGCTCGGCCTCTTCCACGCGCTTGCGTTCGGTCAGGTCGATCTGCTCCTGGCGGCGCTTGGCTTCCTGCTCCTGCTTGGCCTTCTCCTGGGAAATGGCCAAGGCACTGACGCGCTCCTGGTCGACCGTGTCCGGCTGGGCAATGCGCTCCTGGGCGTTGTGCTGCTGCGGGGTGGGCGCGTCCTGCGGCTTGGGCTCGGGGATGGGCTGCGGCGGCGGCACGGTGTCTTCCGGCACCGGCTCGGGCTGGGCTTCTTCCACCGGCTCGGGCAGATCCGGCAGTTTTTCCGAGGCACGCAGGGCCTGCCGCGCGGCCGAAGCCTCGGCGGCGGACAGCTGCATGTTGGCCTCAAGCGCCGGGTCGCCAG
This sequence comes from Stenotrophomonas sp. STEN029, assembly GCF_056760015.1. Lineage (NCBI taxonomy): Bacteria > Pseudomonadati > Pseudomonadota > Gammaproteobacteria > Lysobacterales > Lysobacteraceae > Stenotrophomonas > Stenotrophomonas sp. STEN029. Next base: position 3,122 of record NZ_JBRREC010000009.1, read on the forward strand.
CGGCGGCCTCGGTGCTGCGGGAAGGCGACCACACCCAGGCGATGATGAAAATCGCCGCGACCAACAGGTGCACCAGCAACGCCAGTACGACCGGCAGGCCCCACTCGTTGCGGTTGTCGTGCGGTGGTGGCAGTGCGTCAGCGTGCATCGGTCGCCAGACCCACCTTTTCGATCTTCGCGGCCTTGATCACATCCATGGCGTCCATGACCTTCTCATAGGCCACGCTCTTGTCGGCGGCCACGATCACGCGAAGCGCCTTGTCCTGCGAGGCCAATGCGCTCAATTGCGCCTGCAGCGCGCCAGCGTCCATGGCCTGCGGGTCCTTGGCTTCGGGCAGCTTCAGGCTCATCTGGCCGTCGGCGCGCACCGAGACCACGATCGGGTCCTGCTTGCTCTCCAGCGCCTTGGCGGTGGAACTGGGCAGGTCGACCTCGAAACTGAGGGTCAGCAGCGGCGCTGTCACCATGAAGATGATCAGCAGCACGAGCATCACGTCGATATACGGCACGACGTTGATCTCGGACTTGAGCTTGCGGCGCTTGCGGCGGGGAATGGCGGCGGTCATAGATGGGCTCCTGCGGTCAGAGGAAGGCGCTGGCGCACTTACTCGTCGCTGCCGCTCTGCTGGCGCTGCAGGATGGAGCTGAACTCCTCGGCGAAGGTTTCATAGCGCACCGACAACCGCTCGACGCGGGTGGTGAAGCGGTTATAGGCCCACACCGCCGGGATGGCCACGAACAGGCCGATCGCGGTGGCGAACAGGGCTTCGGAAATACCCGGGGCAACCGAGGCGATACCGGCCTGCTCACCGCTGCTGATCATGTCGTGCATGGTCACCATGATGCCGAACACGGTGCCGACCAGACCCACGTACGGGGCAGTGGAACCAATATTGGCCAGCAATTCCAGGTTGCGCTCCAACCCATCCACTTCACGGGCGTAGGTGGTGCGCATGGCGCGCTGCGCGCCTTCCAGCTGGGTACGGCCGTCGAAAGCGCGGCGGCCCTGCAGGCGCGAATATTCGCGGAAACCGGCTTCGAAAATGGCTTCCAGACCATCAACCTGACGGTTGCGGTCGGTGGCCGAGGCGTACAACTTGCCCAGATCGGCGCCAGACCAGAAGCGGTTCTCGAACTCGCTGGCCTCGTTGTCGGCGGCCTTGAACACGCGTGCCTTGCGGAAAATGATCACCCAGCTGATGAACGAACCTGCCAGCAACAGCAGCACGATCAGCTTGACCGGGATACTGGCCTTGAGCATCAGGTCCAGGTAGTTGATGCCGCCGCCATGGCTGGCCTGCGCCACGGTCTGCGCAGCGGCGGCGCTGACGTCGGCCGGCAGGACCTCGGTCACGGTGGCCTGCAGGGCCAGAAGCAAAGCGATCATCCGATCTTCCTCAGTGTTGCTTAAGCGGGTTGTGTTTGAAGGGGTTTCAGTACTGCGTAAAGCGTGTCATCAAGCGCCTGCGGACGGAAGTCGCGGGCACCGACAGCGGCAAGGCGGACCTGCGCCGTCGCCAGCACCTGGTCATCGCGCATCACCGCCTGCGCCATCAGCAGGCTGGCCCGCCGGCATTGCAGCAGTTCCACCGTGGTGGTCAGCGCATCGTCCAGCTTGGCCGGCTTCAGGAAATCCAGGTTCATGGCACGGACCACGAATACCTGGCCGTCACCGCAACGCATGGTTTCCTGACCATAGCCGAGGGCGCGCATCCATTCGGTCCTTGCCCTCTCCATGAAGGCCACGTAGCGGGCGTGGTACACCACGCCGCCAGCGTCGGTATCTTCCCAGTAAATGCGTGTCGGCCAACTGAACCGAGACTCATTCGTCATCGCGTTGCTCCGCGAACAGGTCCGCAGGCGCCGGTGCCGCCTTGGGTTTGAGGCCCAGATGGCGGTAGGCCTTGCTGGTGGCCATGCGCCCGCGGGCGGTGCGCACCAGGAAACCCTGCTGGATCAGGAAGGGCTCGACCACGTCTTCCAGGGTGCCGCGCTCCTCGGAAAGCGCCGCAGCCATCGACTCGACCCCGACCGGGCCGCCATCGAAATATTCCACCAGGGTGCGCAGCATGCGCCGATCCAGCTCATCGAAGCCTTCCGGATCGACCTTGAGCATCTGCATCGCCGCCTGCGCCACCGCCTGGTCGATATGCCCACCGGCCTTGACCTGGGCATAGTCACGCACGCGTCGCAGCAGCCGGTTGGCGATACGCGGGGTGCCACGCGAACGGCGGGCGATCTCGCCGGCACCTTCGGCGCTGCAATCAATGCCAAGGATGCCTGCCGAACGCCGCACGATGCGGGTCAGCTCCTCGGCCGAATAGAACTCCAGCCGCTGCACGATGCCGAAGCGGTCGCGCAGCGGCGCGGTCAGCAGCCCGGCGCGGGTGGTGGCGCCAATCAGGGTAAACGGCGGCAGATCCAGCTTGATCGAGCGCGCGGCCGGGCCGTCGCCGATCATGATGTCGATCTGGAAGTCTTCCATCGCCGGGTACAGCACTTCCTCCACCACTGGCGAAAGACGGTGGATTTCGTCGATGAACAAGACGTCATGCGGCTGCAGATTGGTCAGCAGCGCGGCCAGATCGCCGGCTTTCTCGATCACCGGGCCGGAAGTGACACGCAGCGCCACACCCAGCTCGTTGGCGATCACGTGGCTCAGCGTGGTCTTGCCCAGCCCGGGCGGGCCGAAGATCAGCACATGGTCCAGCGCCTCGCGGCGGGCCTTGGCGGCCTGGATATAGATATCCATCTGCTCGCGCACCGGTGCCTGGCCGAGATAATCGGCCAGGCTGCGCGGGCGGATGCTGGCGTCGGCGGCGTCGTCCTCGCGGGTCGCGCCGGCGCCGATGATGCGGTCGTCAGTCATTTCGCAATTATGCGCCAAGCACGTCGCATCCGATCAGATTTCCACCTGCGCGCCCAATTCCACCAACCGGTTGCCCGGAATACGGAAGAAGCCAGTGGCAGGCGCCGCGTTGCGATGCATGAAGGCGAACAGCTTGTCGCGCCAGATCGGCATGCCACGGTTGGCACTGGCCACGATGGTCTCGCGGCTGGCGAAGAAGGTGGTATCCATCGGGTCGAAATAGATGCCGCCATGGTCGCAGGAGCGCATCAGCGCCAAAGGAATATCCGGGGTTTCCATGAAACCGTAGCGCACATGGACACGGTAGAACTCATCCCCCACCGAATCGATGCGCAGGCGCTGGCCTTCGGCCGCATATGGCATCGGCAGGGTTTCCACGTGCAGGAACACATTGCGCTCGTGCAGCACCTTGTTGTGCTTGAGGTTGTGCATCAGCGCATGCGGGACCACGCTTGGATCGGCGGTCAGGAACACCGCCGTACCCGGTACCCGTACTGGCGGTGCCAGCATCAGGCCAGGCAAGAATGTGTCCAGACGGATACCGTCCTTGCGGATCTCATCACGCAGCAGCTCACGACCACGGCGCCAGGTGCGCATCATCGTGAACAGCACCAGGCCAAGCACCAGCGGGAACCAGGCGCCCTGCAGCAGCTTTGCGCCGTTGGCGATCACGAAGCCGAGGTCGATGAAAATGAACACCACACACAAGGCCACGATGGCGTGGCGCGCCCGTGGCCACAGCACGCGGGCCACCAGCGCCAACAGCAAGGTGTCGATCAGCATCGTGCCCGACACCGAGATGCCGTAGGCCACCGCCAGGTTGCTGGAGCTGCGGAAGGCCAGCACCAGCCCGAACACCATCACCGCCAGGCCCCAGTTGATGCCCGGGATATAGATCTGGCCGATGGTGTCGTGCGAGGTATGCAGGATGCGCATGCGCGGGATGTAACCCAGCTGCATGGCCTGCCGCGATACCGAGAACGCACCGGTGATCACCGACTGGCTGGCGATCACCGCCGCAGCCGTCGCCAGCAGGATCATCGGAATCAGCGCCCAACCCGGCACCGCCTCGAAGAACGGATTTGCCACCGCGTCGGGACGCTGCAGCACCAGCGCGCCCTGCCCCAGGTAGTTCAACACCAGGCACGGCAGCACGAAGAAATACCAGGCATGGCGGATCGGCGGCGCACCGAAGTGGCCCATGTCCGCATACAAGGCCTCGCCACCGGTCACCGCCAGCACCACCGCGCCGAGAATGAAGACGCCGTGCCAGCCATGCTCCATGAAGAAGCGCGCCGCCCACAGCGGGTTGAAGGCCTTGAGTACCTCAGGCGCGGCGATCACGTTCCAGATGCCGATCGCGGCCAGTGACAGGAACCAGATGGTCATCACCGGGCCGAACACCTTGCCCACCTTCTCGGTACCGAAGCGCTGCGCGGCGAACACCGCCGCCAGCACCACCAGGGTGATCGGCACCACGAAATGCCCCAACCCCGGCGCCGCGACTTCCAGGCCCTCGACCGCGCCCAGCACCGAAATCGCCGGGGTGATCACCCCATCACCAAAGAACAGCGAGGCGCCGAAAATACCGAGGATGCCGACCACATAGGCTGACCGCGAGCCATTGCGCAGGGTGCGTTGGGCCAACGCCATCAGCGCCATGATGCCGCCCTCGCCGTCGTTGTCGGCGCGCATGATGATGGTCACGTACTTGAGCGTGACCACCATGTTCAGCGCCCAGAACGCCAACGACAACACGCCCAGCACGGTGTCGTGGTCGCTGTTGAGCCCGTAGTGCGGCGAGAACGCTTCCTTCAGGGTGTACAGCGGGCTGGTGCCGATATCGCCGAACACCACGCCAATGGCGCCGACAACCAGCGCCAGGCCGCCGGCAGCGCCGCCGTGACCGTGGCCATGGCCTTGAGTGGAGGATTCAGACGTGGAAGGAGCGTGGGACATGGCGATCTCGGGTTGGCGTCATGCTGCCGAAGGGGTTAACGCAGGGCTGCCTGCAGCGCTTTACGGATGACCGTGGCGACATCATCGCCCTCGGCACCGGCATCGCGCGCCATCTTGGCCGCCTCTGCCGGTTTATAGCCCAGTTGCTGCAAAGCCACTGTCGCCTCGGACACCGCATCGGTGCCCAGCTGGCCGGCAATGGGTGCGCCGCCACCGGTGAAATTGGCTGCGCGGTCACGCAGTTCGACCACCATGCGCTCGGCGGTCTTCTTGCCTATACCGGGAATACGGGTCAACGCAGTGACATCGCCGGTCTGGATCAGCCGCGCGAACTCGTCGACGCTGGTCCCGGACAGCACCGCCAGCGCGATCTTGGCGCCGATGCCCGACACCTTCTGCACGTCGCGGAACAGCCGGCGCTCGCCCTCACGCAGGAAGCCGTACAGCGAGACGCTGTCTTCCTTCTGCGCGTAATGGGTGAACAGGATGACCTCGCGACCGACATCGGGCAGGTCATAGAAGGTGCTCATCGGCGCCTCCAACTCATAACCGACGCCATTGACGTCGATCACCAGCCACGGCGGGGCCTTGTAGGCGAGGATGCCGCGCAGGCGACCGATCATGCGAAAAACCTCATTTGCGACTCCAAGCCTGGCGCACGTCCACCCCCAGCCGATTGGCCGTGGCGCGGACATGCGCATGCGTGATGGCCACCGCCAATGCATCGGCGGCGTCTGCCTGTAATTTGCCCTGCAGGTTCAGCATCAAACCCACCATGTGCTGCACCTGCTGCTTTTCCGCGCCGCCGCGGCCAACCACGGCCAGCTTGATCTCGGTGGCGGCGTATTCGCTGACCGGCAGGTCGCGCATCACCACCGCACACACCGCCGCCCCACGTGCCTGGCCCAGCTTCAAGGCCGAATCGGCGTTCTTGGCCATGAACACCTTCTCGATCGCCACTTCCTGCGGCTGGAATTCCTCGATCAAGGCATGCAGCCCGTGCGCCAGCAAACGCAAGCGCTGCGGGAAATCCGCCGCTCCCAACAGCACCAGTGGCGCGTGATGAACATGGCGGGCGCGGCCGTTGGCGTCGATGTCGATGATACCGACGCCGGTGCGTTGCGAGCCGGGATCAATGCCAAGGATGCGGGTCATGCTGCCTCTATCAGTAAAAAACGGCGCCCAGCATGGCCGGACGCCGTCTCACCCGGTGGGACCGGGCGGGTCGTCAGACCCGCTCCAGGCCTGCCTGGTCGACGTTGGAATACACGTCCTGCACATCGTCCAGGTCTTCGAGCATGTCCAGCAGCTTCTTCACCTGCACCGCGGTGTCAGCGTCGACGGCAACATCGTTGTCGGCGCGGAAGGTGATTTCGCTGTGGTCCGGCACCAGCTTGGCGGCTGTCATCGCGTCCTTCACCGACTGGAAGGCTTCCGGCGCGGTGATCACGTCGATGGAGCCATCTTCCGGATAGACCGCGATATCGTCGGCACCAGCCTCGATTGCCGCCTCGGTGATGGCCTCTTCATCCGCACCCGGTGCAAAGCTCAGCACGCCCAGCCGCTTGAACATGAACGACACCGAGCCTTCGGTGCCCATGTTGCCGCCGCACTTGCTGAAAGCATGGCGGACGTCGGCCACGGTGCGCACGCGGTTGTCGGTCAGGCAGTCGACGATCACGGCGATGCCGCCCGGGGCATAGCCCTCGTAGCGCACTTCCTCGTACTCGACGCCTTCCAACTCACCGGTGGCCTTCTTGATCGCGCGCTCGATGACATCCTTGGTCATGTTCGCGGCCAGGCCCTTGTCCATCGCCACACGCAGGCGCGGGTTGTTGTTTGGGTCGCCTCCGCCACCACGGGCAGCAACGCTGATCTCCCGGATGATTTTGGTGAAAATCTTGCCGCGCTTCGCGTCATTCGCGTTTTTGCGACCTTCGATGGAAGGACCTCGACCCATGGGAATACCGTACATCTGTCAGGAACAGGGCGGTAATTCTACCTGATCCCCCGCCCGGCCCCCGTCATCAGCCGGTTACGGCGGCAACCGTCGGAAAGCGCCCCTGGCGCAGGAAGCCGGCGGTCAGCGTGGCCACCTCGGGCGACAGCACCAGTCCGCTATGGCTGACCGGCACCACGCAGTGATCGGCCAGGCCCGGCAGACGGGTTTCGGCCAGGCCCACGGTGCCATCGGATTCGCCATCCAGCGCGCCCATCATCGCCCCCAGCCCATGCGCCACCGAGCCGGCGATCAGGCCGACCTCGGCCTTTCCCTGCCAATCCGGCAAACCGTGCAACAACAGGTCGCCACTACGCCCCAAGGCCGCCACCCAACCATGCTCGGCCATTGAACGGGCGGTGCCGCTGCCGCATAGCGGTGAGCCCAGGCAGACCACCCGCGGCACCTCCAGGCTCGGCGCCTGCCGCAACGCCTCCAGCGCGACCAGACCACCCAGGCTGTGCCCGACCAGCGATACCTGCCCTCCCGTGCGCAAACGTTGCACCAACTGCGGCACCGCCTGTTCGGGTCCGCCGAACACGCTGGCGTAGCCAAACGTGTCCACTGCGAAGCCCTGCGTGCGCAGCCGCCAGGCCAATGGCAACAGCCAGGAGCGGGTGTTCCAGATGCCGTGCAGGATCAGCACACGGGGACGCGGGGAGTTCTGCCATGACATGCGCGCAGTTTCCGTCATCGCCCCGGCCCACCACAACGGGCAACGCCCCGGCCTTCAGTCGAAGTTGTAATCCAGCTGCACGGCCAGCTGCCGCCCTACCGCGCTGTAGACCTCGTCGTAGTAGTACGGAAATTCGTCATTGCTGCTGTCACGCGGCGGCGCTGAATTGAATAGATTGTTGATGAACAAGGTCGCCGTTGCGCGCTTGCTGATCTGTTTTCCGGCATTGGCATTCCACAGCAGCAGTGGCTTGATCCGGCCTTGGCCATCAACTCGCGGCAAGCGGCCGTAGCGGATGCCGGACAGATTGGCTGACCAGCCACTCTGTCCCTGCCAACCCAGACTGGTACGCAGGTTGCTGCGGAATGCCAGGTTTTCACCTGAGTCCCACTGCGTCTCGCGCCATTCCTCGTGCAGGGTACCCGGCGAGCGCACCCGGCGCTGGGCCCAGAACGTGTGCGACCAGGCCATGTGCAGGGTGAAGTCACCGATGCCGTTGCTGAAACGCCAATCCGCTACCGTGTCGATGCCGCGGATGCGTTGCTCGGATTGGTTGGCCGCCGTCGACTCGACCATGAGGATGCGGCCATCGCCCTGCTCGCCACTACGCACTACCCGCGAACGTGCCTTGCGACACTCCCAGGAGCGTGGATCCAGCGTGCTCGGGCGCCCATCCGGGCGCAGACCGGTGGCGCACTCGGCTTCATCACGCAATAGCAGCGCCGGCGAGATGCGGCCTATGCCGCCTTCGTTGCTGACATCCCAATAGTCCGCGCTGATCGACAAGGCATCACCGGCATCCCAGACAACACCGACGGTGGTCGAGGTGCCGGTCTCCGCGCCCAGCTCTGGGTTGCGATAGGTCCGGGTCAGAAACTCCGATTCATAACCAGCGCAGCCGGAATTGGCACCGGCGACGATGCAGCGCCTTGCATCGATGGCGCTGCCAAAACTGCCGCCGCCATCGGTGAACACCCAGTGCATGTCCGGCATCTTGAAGCTGGTCGCGTGGCTGGCACGCAACAGCAGATTGTGTGCAGGCCGCCATTCCAGCCCCGCACTCCAGGTGCGCGCGGTGGCGACTGCGACCGCGTCGTCGTACCTGTCCACGCGGCCGGCCAGACTGCCCTTGATCGCCGTCGTCAGCGGAACGCTCAGCTCTGCGCCCAGCGCGTAGCGATCGCGCGTCCCCTCGCCCACGCTGCCGGTAAGGTTATAGGTGTCCATCTGCAGGGGCAGTACCGATGGCGTGTTGCGCAGCCGGTAGCGCTGTCGACTGGCTTCCGCCACCAGTGCCATTGCCAGGCTGCCCGCAGGCAGATCAGCGATCCCACCGGAGACAACATAGGACACCTCATCCACCCGGGTAAGCGCGTCGTAATGCACATTGCCGGACATGGCCATGTATTCGTCAGGCGTGATCGGCCGATACCAATGCTGCAGGTTCAATGGCTGGATGATGACGCCATCATTGGTCACCCCGATCGCGGGAACAAAGAAAAAGTCATTGACCTTCTGGCCCAGCAAACGCCGTCGATCACGCTGCACCCGATAATCCGAACGTCCCACCGTCAGGCTCCAGTCCAGGCGCTGCCCGTAACGACCTTGCAGCCCCAGCGCCAGATCCCACATCCGCTCACTGTAGTGATCGTTCATTGCGTCCGGCCCGCCTACTTCCTGCGGGGTAAGCACGCGTCGTGGCGCGAGGTATCCCAAGCGTGGGTCATAGACCTGGCTGACCTTGCCGGTACTGGCCAGATGCGGCCCGGTGATGGTTTCAAAGCCGCTGGCCAGCGCACTGCGCGCATTCCACAGCTGCAAGCCCGCCCATGCCTGCGTGTGCGGTGAAAACGTCCACTGTGCATGCAGCTGCCCGGACAACTCCCGCACGCCATCCATCAGCGAGGTGTAGCCAGCGTTGCGCCAGGTTCCGCAGCCGTGCCCCTGCAGCGCCGATGCCGCGTTGGCTGGCGCGACGAAGTCCCAGTCGACGAACTCACCCTGCCAGCGCGAGCAGACATCGCGCGGCAGTGGCGCCAGCGTTTGCGCGGCGCCGCCCTCGCGCATGAAGCCCAGTCCAAGTTCGGGATTCACTGGCACGCCTGCAGTGCCGTCCGTTGGACGTTGCAGGTCGCGTTGCGCGCCGCGCAGCAACTCGGCAGCCGAGTATTGCACGGCGTAACTCAGCCCCCAGTTCTCGCCGCCATGCCCGGCGGACCACTGCAGATCAAAGCGATCACCACCGCCCTGGCTGCTGGTGCCGGTGCGCACCCTGGCCTGCGAACCGCTGCGCGGTTGTTTGAGCACGATATTGACCACCCCGGCAATCGCATCGGCCCCGTAGATGGCCGAGGCGCCACCGGTCATCAGCTCGACACGCTCCACGCTGGCCAGGGGAATGCCACCCAGACTCTGGAAATTGCTGCGTCCGTTCGAGGGAAACGGGTAGTCCGGCAACCGCCGGCCATCGACGAGGATCAGTGCCCTGCCCGGGCCCAGGCCGCGCAGGTTCAAGGGCTGCGCGTTCGCCGAAAAGCGCCCGCCGCCGTCCAGCGACTCGGCGCCATAGTTGCTCATGCCATTCACGGCCAGCGCATCTGCCAAGGTGAAATGGCCATCGCGTTGCATCTGCTCGGCAGTGATGATGGTTACCGGTGCCGGGCCTTCAAACGCGCTGCGGCGTATCCGCGAGCCGGTGACCTGCAGCGAGGCCAGGGAACTGGCCACCGCCGGCATCGTCGCCGGCTGCGTTGGCTTGGGCGCTTCGGCTGCCGGCGCTGTCGCCGCCTGGACAATGGTGATGACCCCGCTACTGGTCAGCCGATAGCTCAGGCCGCTGCCAGCGAGCAGTTGCTGCAGTGCCTGGGCGACGCTGTAGCGCCCGTTCACCGCAGGTGCGGTCCTGCCAGCGAGCATCTGCGGCGCCATCAGTATCTGCAGCCCCGAGCTGGTTGCCAGTTGCGCCAACGCCTGCTGCAAGGGCTGCCGTGGCTGCTGGTAATCGCGGATGACGGAACTGCCCTGTGCCCAAGCAGGCACGATCACCAGGACAAGGCATAGCAACAGCCAGCGCAACATGCCACGCCGACCGTCCCGCACCCGCTGATTTCCGCGACCTGCGCTGGCAATCATCCCCTCTCCCAGTGACAACCGGACTGGCACCAAACCGGCAACCCCCTGTACAGACGCAGCAAGCGCAAAACCCCTCATCTGGCAGAATCACTGGCACTGGCCCAAGCTGCGCGTGTCGCCCCAGACTGTCAACGCCTGCCAATGACCGCCGCCCTGCCGCCCATCCAGCCCCCGCCCGACAGCCTCCGGGACACGGGCGCCATGGCGCAACAGTACCGTCCACGCCTGATGCGCTACTTCAGGAACCACCTGGGTACGGTGGAAGACGCGGAAGATCTCACCCAGGAAACCCTGGTGCGGATGATGCGCGATCCGCAGGCGGACAAGGTCAACAACGTCGAGGCCTATTTGATGACGATTGCGGGCAACCGGCTGCGCGACCGTTACCGTCGCGACCGTACCCGCCATGTTGGACAACATGTACCGATCGATGAGAACACCGAGGGCTGGCCCACCGAAACCGTATGTGGTGAGCGCGTCTACCAGGACCGCGAACGCCTGCAGCTGTTCTTGAAGGTGCTGGATGATTTACCACCGCGCTGCCAGCAGGTATTCCTGCTGCATCGCTATGAAGGCATGACCTATGCCGCCATCGCCAGCCAACTGGGCATCAGTGTCAGTGCCGTGGAGAAACAGATGATGCGCGCCCTGCTGCACTTCGGCACGCGTTTGGAGCAGCCATGAAAGAAACCAAGCTTGAAGTCGTTGCAGACGCTGATCCCATCCGCACCCAGGCTGCGGCCTGGTTTGCACGCCTGCACGCCGACGAAGTGAGTGAAGATGAGCAGGCCGAACACCAGCTCTGGCTGGATGCCGAGCCCGCGCATCGGCTTGCCTACGAGCGCGTCGAGCGCATGTGGTCGATGCTGGGCGATTTTTCCGCTGCGCCCGAGATCAGCCAGCGGCTGGCGGCGATCCCTGCAGCAGTTCCGGCACAGACCCAGCCGCAGCTGCAGCGCAGGCCGCGCCGCCTGCAATGGCTGGTGGCCTGTGCGGCGGCGTTGACTGCGGTTGTCATTGGCTGGCGCGTCCTTGCCCCGGCGCCAATCAGCGAACAACGCTATGCCAGCGCGATCGGCGAGCAGCGCAGCATCACCCTCGACGATGGCACGCAGGTTGATCTCGATACCGGCACCACGCTGCGCGTGCGCTACAACAGGCAACAGCGTCGCATCGCCCTGGACCAGGGCCGCGCCTTCTTCAAGGTTGCCGCCGACACCGCACGTCCACTGACCGTGGATACAGCACAAGGCAGCGTGCGTGCGGTCGGCACCCAGTTCGAGGTGTATCGCCTGGACGATGGCCTTGATGTAACCCTGTTCGAAGGCAAGGTACAGCTGCGCGCCGCCGCGGCCGACGACCATGCCGCAGCCGTGGCCACGCTTACTCCCGGGCAGCGCGCGCACATGGCCGCCGGCAAGGCTCCACAGGTACAGAGCTTCCACGGCGGCAGCGCACCGGCATGGATCGACGGCCAGCTGGTGTTTGCAGACATGCCACTGCGGGCGGCGGTAGACGAGTTCAACCGCTATGGCGGCAGTCCGTTGCGGATCAAGGATGCAGCGCTGGGGGAACTGCGCGTTTCCGGGGTGTTCCGCAGCAATGACAGCAGCGGCTTCGTTGAAGCCTTGAGCGCCTTGCACAGGGTTTCGGCACATACCAATGCCGCAGGCGAGACCGAGCTCAGCCGCTGACCAACCCGTGCCACGGTTGGCTCCGTGGCGCGTGGCAGCCGCTCACAACTGCTCGCGCAGGGCCTGCCTGATCCGTTCGCGCTCCTGCGCCTGCACGTGCAGCAGATCCTTGAGCCGCTGGTTCTCCAGCTGCAAGCGCCGCAGGTGGCTTGCATGGGGCACGCGCAGGCCAGCGCAGGCACGCCGCAACAGCACACGCGACGTATCACTGAAACCATGCTTCCTGCAGAGCACCTGCAGGGCTTGGCCGGCATCAAGCTCGCGCAGGAAGCCGATCACCTGAGCCTCGTCAAATTGCTTTCTCATGCTTGCTTCGCCTTGCCGGCAACGGCATTCAACGCCTGTATCGCCGTCCGTATCCACGCCCAGACATTCCGCACCGTGGCCGCAGCAACAAAGCGCAGCGATCAGGTCCGGTGTTCGGGAGGACGCGCGTATGCGCACGCAGCCCCCCCTTTCCTGTGTAGACGCAGCGGCCAAGCATGGCCGCAGCGATGCAGCGCACACTTTGATGTATGCAGGAAGGCTATCGGCAAACTACTGGATTACCAGCGTCGCGGCTCACGCCGCTCCCACAAATGCAGGCAAACAACAGTAGTGCCGAGCCATGCTCGGCAGAACGCACTCCCGGCGACGCCTGAAATCGGCATTGCCGAGCGTCAATCAGCCAGCAAGCCGCCGCAGGATGAACTCATTGTCACGCACGCTGCCGACCGGGAACTCATAGGCCCCGACGTGCTCGAAGCCATGCCGTGCATAGAAGCGTTGCGCGCCGAAATTCTCCGACCACACGCCTATCCACAACGTGCGCCCCGGCGTCTGCAGCCACTGCAGGGCCGCATCGAACAACAGGCCGCCACGACCACCGCCCTGGTACTGGCCCAGCACGTACAGGCGTTTCAACTCGCCGTCGGTTGCACTGGCATCCGCATGCGGCAAGCCACAGGGACCGGCAAAGGCGAAGCCAACGGCCTCGCCTGCCACGTCCAGCAACCACGCCGCGTAATCTCCGGACTGCAGCTGTTGCCGCTGTAGTTCGACCGGGTACGCCGTGGCCAGGTAATCGGCCAGGTCCTGCGCTGGGTACAGGTGGCCGAACGTCTCCACGAAGGTACGTTCGGCCAGTGCACACAACACGCCAGCATCATCGGGCGTGGCGCGACGGATGCTGGCGTCAGCTGCCAAGGCTCAGGCCTTGTCGGCGCGCGGACGCACCTGCACGTGCACTTCGGCCAGCTGCGCATCGGCGATCGGCGACGGCGCATCGGTCATCAGGCACTGTGCGCCGGTGGTCTTCGGGAACGGGATCACGTCGCGGATCGACTCGGTACCGGCCATCAGCGCGGCAATACGGTCGATGCCGAAGGCGATGCCACCGTGTGGCGGGGCACCGAAGTTCAGCGCATCCAGCAGGAAGCCAAACTTGGCGCGCGCCTCTTCGGCACCGATGCCGAGCAGCTCGAACACCGCGCTCTGCATTTCCGGGCGATGGATACGGATGGAACCGCCACCGATCTCGTTGCCGTTGAGCACCATGTCATAACCGCGCGAAACCGCGGTCTTGGCGTGTGCGCGCAGCTCGGCCACATCGTCCACTGCCGGTGCGGTGAAGGGGTGATGCAGGGCAACGTAACGCTGCTCTTCCTCGTCCCACTCGAACATCGGGAAGTCGGTTACCCACAGCGGTGCCCAGCCGTCGGCAACCAGGTTGAAGTCCTTGCCGGCCTTCAGGCGCAGCGCACCCATGAAGTCGGAGACCTTGTTGTAGCCGCCTGCACCGAAGAACACGATGTCGCCATTGCCGGCACCAACCTGCTTGAGCAGCGCAGCGAAGGCGTCTTCGGCGAAGAACTTCTGGATCGGCGAGCTGATCTCACCGTTCTCGGCAATCTTGATGTAAGCCAGGCCCTTGGCACCGTACTTGGCGGCGTGGGCGGCATATTCGTCGATCTGCTTGCGGCTGAGGCTGGCACCGCCCGGGATGCGCAGCGCGGCCACGCGACCGTCGGCGTCATTGGCGGCAGCGGTGAACACCGGGAACTCGCTGGCCTTGACCAGCTCGGCCACGTCCACCAGCTCCAGCGTGATGCGCAGGTCCGGCTTGTCCGAACCGTAGCGGCGCATCGCCTCGGCCCAGGTCATGCGCGGGAAGCTGGCGTCGAGGTCGACGTCGACCACTTCCTTGAAGATCGAGCGGATCATGTCCTCGACGAAATCCTGCACGTCGCGCTCGCGCACGAAGGCGAACTCCATGTCCAGCTGGGTGAATTCCAGCTGGCGGTCGGCACGCAGGGCTTCATCGCGGAAGCAGCGGGCAATCTGGTAGTAGCGGTCGAAGCCGGCCACCATCAGGATCTGCTTGAACAACTGCGGGCTCTGCGGCAGGGCGTAGAACTCGCCCGGGTGCATGCGTGCCGGCACCAGGAAGTCGCGCGCGCCTTCCGGGGTGGCCTTGGTCAGGATCGGGGTTTCGATGTCCTGGAAGTTGCGTGCATCCAGATGGCGGCGCAGCGCCTGCACCAGCTTGATGCGGGTGCGCTGCATGCGCTGCATTTCCGGGCGACGCAGGTCCAGGTAACGGTACTTCAGGCGGGTTTCCTCGCCCGGGTTCTCGTGCGCGTGGAACGGCAGCGGCGCGGCCTTGTTGAGGATGCTGATGCGGGTGGCGATCACTTCCACCTTGCCGCTGCGGATCTTGTCGTTGACCGCATGGCGCGCACGCACCACGCCTTCGACCTGCAGCACGTCCTCGTAGCCGAGGCTGGCGGCGACGGCGAACACTTCGGCGTTGTCGGGCTCGACGGTGACCTGGACGATGCCTTCGTGGTCGCGCAGATCGATGAAGCAGACACCGCCGAGGTTACGGGCAACGTCGGTCCAGCCGGCGAGGGTCACGGTTTGGCCGATCAGGGTCTCGTCGACCAGGCCGCAGAAATGGGTACGCATGGAAAGCTCCGCAGGGGGCCCGGTACGAAACGGTGCCGGGTAGCCCCGTATTTTGGCGCTCAGCGGGTGCAGGAGCAAATCCGGCGATCAGTCACGCGGCCTTAAGTGGGACTGCGCCTATAGTTCGGCCACCCAACCTGAACAGGGAAGCCGCCATGAACCGTCCCCTCCTGCTCGCCGGCCTGGCTGCCCTGCTTGGGCTGGCGATGAGCCCGTCCCCCGCTTCGGCCCAATCCGGCTATCCGGGCGGCCAGGGCAACACCATCCGCTGCGACAGCAACAGCAATCGCCAACAGGTCTGCAACACCGGCTGGCGCAGCGCGGTACTGGTCCGCCAGGTTTCCGATACGCGCTGCATCGAAGGTCGCAACTGGGGCAGCAACAACGGCAGCGTCTGGGTCAACGGCGGCTGCCGCGCCGAATTCGCCGAAGGGCGCGGCGGTGGCTGGGGCGGCGGCGCCGGCAACAACAACGGCCGCACCATCCGCTGCGACAGCAACAACAACCGCCAGCAGGTCTGCAACACCGGCTGGCGCAGCGCAGTGCTGGTCCGCCAGGTCTCCGACACCCGCTGCACCGAAGGCCGCAACTGGGGCAGCAACAACGGCAGTGTCTGGGTCAGCGGTGGTTGCCGCGCCGAATTTGCCGAAGGTCGCGGTGGCGGCTGGGGCGACGGCCCGGGCCACGGAAACGGCAACCAGACCATCCGCTGCGACAGCAACAGCAACCGTCATGTGGTCTGCAATACCGGCTGGCGCAGCGCGGTGCTGGTCCGCCAGGTTTCCGATACGCGCTGCGTGGAAGGGCGCAACTGGGGCAGCAGCAATGGCACGATCTGGGTCAATGGTGGCTGCCGTGGTGAATTCGCGGAAGGCCGTGGTGGCGGCTGGGGCAATGGCGGCGGCTGGGGTGGCAACAACTACTTCGTGGATTGCCACAGCAACAGCAACCGCCTGAACACCTGCGCCTGGGATCGCCGCCAGGGGCGCCCGGTCATCGTCCAGCAGGCCTCGGATACGCGCTGCGTGGAAGGCCGCAACTGGGGCTTCAACGGCAACAGCATCTGGGTCAACGGCGGTTGCCGCGCCCGCTTCGGCGCCCGCTGAGTTTCCCGCCCGAAGGATCAGAGGGCGCCGGCAACGGCGCCCTCCTTATGTCAGGCCTCGCTGCCCCAAGGCGCCGGCGGCAGTTCCACCGGCGTGCCAAGGTCAAACTCGACCTGGAACAAACGCCCATCCGGACGCGCCAGCTCGTAGACGAAGCGCTTGCCAGGCTCCAGCTCCATCGCCCAGGTGTTGCGCAGCGAGGCGGTCATGCCATTTGCGGTGAACATCGCCACCGATTGGGCATCGACCGGAAACTCCTGCCGCCCCGCGCTGCCGGCCTGGACGGTATCACCGCCGTACATGGTCACCGCATCCGCGCTGCCATCGGCATGACGGTGGTCGTGCTTCAAGCGCAGGCCGCTATCGGTACGGCTGATCACCCAGGTGCGCGAATGGTCATCCCCCACATGGAACGGCACCCGCAGTTCCTGCCGTGGGCTGTCGCAGCCACGCACATGCATCACCAGGGTCTTGCCATCGAATGGGTCCGGCGCGCTGGACTGCGGCTGGTTGGCGATGATGCGGCCAGCAAAGGCCTGCCCGCAGTAGCGCGCCAGATCGGCGAGGAACTGGTCGGCCGGCGCAACCGCTGCCGTTGCCTTTGGAGAGGTGCTGGCAGCGATTGCCGGAACAGGAAGGACGGCAGTGCCGGCCAGGGCCAGAACGCAGATCAGATTCGAGAAGGAGAAGGTTTTCATGCCCCGATCCTCGCCTACGCGCCCGTTCAAGGCAACGCGCCACTGCCTTGTACATGATCTCGCGCCGCCTGCAGGGCTCCGCGCCACTGCAAGGTCACCGCCGATGTCTTGCCGTACAAGGGCTCGGCGGCGGCGACGGCGGCCTGCCAATACTGCACGGCTTCGCTGCGATTGCTGCGCTGCTCAGCCAGACGCGCACGCAATACCTGTTGGCGCACCGCCGCATAAGGACTATCGAGCAACAGCGGCTGCACGGTTTCCAAGGTCTGCGCAGCCTCATCCAGTCGGTGCTTGGCGATCAGCCATTCGGCCCAGCCCTGCTGCAGGCGAGTACCGTTGGCGCTGCCGGCTGGAATACGCGGCAGCCACAGATCATGCGCCCGCTGCACCAGCGCATCGCCGTCAGCATTGCCTTGGGTAGCCAACAGCAGCCCAAGCTGCAGTTCCAGATCCAGGCTGTCCGGATGGTCGCCACCAATCGCTGCCGCGCGTACCGCCAACGCCTCGCGGTAGCTGGTTTCAGCGACGGCGCTCTCGCCCTGCGCCTGGGCAAGCTGCGCGGCGGTTTCGGTGACGACCGAATAGTTGTAGCTGTCCTTGCCCAGCACCTGGGCCGACAGCCGCAGGGCGGTTTCGACATAGGGCCGTGCACGCGCATAGTCGCCTTTGCGTATCAGTGCCTGCGCCAGGCGGTTGTTCTCGCTGATCACATAGACGCTGCGCTGTCCGAATATCGTTGGTGCGCGCGCCAGATTGGCCTCGAACGCGGCGATGGCCACATCCAGCTCACCGCGATCCATCACCATCAAGTTACGTTCGGTATTGCTGGCCCAGTAGTCATACGACATCTCCCCCAGGCTGCGCAGGAACATCGGCGTTGACTGGTCGAACGCCGCGGCCGAGGCGACCAGATCGCCCTTGCGCCGGTACATCATGCCCAGGTTGTCCAATGTCACGCCGATGTACTGCTCGCGTTTGCCGGCCTGGTGACGCTGCAGTGCCTGCTTGAAAGCAGCCTCGGCATCGTCATAGCGCTGCTCGGACAACAACGACAGTCCCAACGAGTTGTAGGACTGGGCAACACGGAAGCTGTCTGCTGGCTGCCTGCCCAGCAGCGCCAGCGCCCGCCGCGCCATGGCGGCACCTTCCACGCCCTTGCGGTTGTTGGCATAGGTTCCCGCCAGCAGGTTGAACAGGCGCGCGGCTTCGTCCAGGTTCTTGTCGCCACCAGCGGCGGCCAACGCTTCGGCGGCTTGCAGCATCATCGGGTCGGCACGACGCAGATCACCCGCATTGCGGTAGGCCAGGCCGATCACGCCCTTCAAGCGTGCCTGTACTTCCGGCGATGCATCCAGCTCCTCGTCGATGCGCGATGCTGCCCGATCCAGCACTTCGCGGGCACTGATGTCCTCACCGCCGCGCACGCCTCTCTCGCGTGGATCGGCCGCCTGGAACATTTCCACGAGGAACCCGCTGACCTGCTCGGCGATCGTTGCCTCGCGCTCGGCGGCGGCGCGTTCGGCGGCCAGGCGCCACACAAACCAGGCCGCAAGCAGCAGCACCAGCAACAGCAAGGCAGCCCCCTTCCAGTTGCGTCGCAGCCAACGCCCACCGCGATAGAACCGGCCACCATTACGTGCCTGCACCGGCCGATACTGCAGATAGCGCTGCACGTCCGCGGCCATCGCCTCCACCGACGGATAGCGCTGCCCGGGCGCCAAGGCCCCCGCCCGCACCACGATGGCGTCCAGATCACCGCGCAAGGATCGCGCCCAGCGACAATCGCTTCCTGCCAACCCGCTGGGCGCCGCCACCGCGGCAGCGCTGTCATCTGCGCCGCGCCTGCCGCGCTTGCCTGCCAACAGCTCGCTCAATACCGCAGCCAGGCTGAAGACATCACTGCTGACACCCACCAGGCTTCCTGACTGCAGCTCTGGCGCCGCGTAAGCAGGCGTAAAGAATTGCGCAGCCGGGTCGTTGGCCTCGTCGCCCAGCACGCGCGACACACCGAAGTCCAACAACACCGGTTCGCCATCCTCACGCACCAGGATATTGGACGGCTTCAGGTCGCAATGCAGTACCAGCCGCGCGTGTGCGGCCTGCACCGCGCTGCACACTTTCAGGAACAGCTGCAGGCGCTGGCGCAGGTCAAGCTGGTGGCGCGCGCAGTAAACATCCAGCGGCTCACCACGCACATATTCCATCACCAGATAGGGATGCCCGCCCGGGGTAGTACCACCGTCGTACAGGCGGGCGATGTTGGGATGCTGCAAGCTGGCCAGAATGCGCCGCTCGGCGGCCAGGCGCTCAGCGACACGCGCACCGGGCTTGCCCTGCAGCACTTTGATCGCCACCTCCTGCGCATACAGGCCATCAGCACGCTCGGCACGGAACACCATCCCCATGCCGCCGCTGGCCAGCCGTTCGCACAGACGCCAAGGCCCAATGACTTCGCCTTCACTCAATTCGGAAGGAATCGCCGCGACCATCAACTGCTGCATCGGCTCGAGCGCACGGCCGAGTTCGCTGGTCTGCGCTTCGAGCAGCTCCAGTGTTTCGGCCACGACGGCGGGATCAGCGCTCAGCCGCGCGAGTTCGCTCCGCCATTGCGACGGATGCAGTTCACACACGGCGTCGAACAGCTCGCGCACCTGTTGCCAACTATCCCGATCCACCTACACCCCCTGTGCCAGCCGCCCGCTGCATTGCGAAGCCGACGTTGCCCTGGGAATGATAAGCGGCGCTCAACGCTCCGGTACGTAAGAGTTGGGGGCTGAAGACGAGTCCGAATCAAGCACGGCTTCTCTTACGATCTCTGCATCCGCAGTTTCGGCAGCTTCATTGCTGAGCGGGTCCACATCCATCGGCCGCCGGAACACCAGCGATGGCAACAGTGTGGTCAGCGCGGCATACAATAGCAGCGCACCAAACAACACCGGCGAGATCGCAAAGCGCTCGCGCATGATCGCTGCCAGCACCAGGGTGAAAATCAGCGTCGGCGACAGCGCCAGCGCAACCCGCAGGCTGGTGCGGAAGCTCTCTCCGAACAGCACCCGCCGCTGCAGCCAGATCACCGCGATGCGCAGCGGCAGCACCACCAAGGTGATGAGCAGGCCAAGACCCAACGCTTCGAAGCTCAGCGCTTCGGCCGGCACCTTGGTACCCGAGTTGAAGAAATAGAAAGGTACGAAGAACGATGCGAACAGGCGCAGCGCATGCAGGTTTTCATGCGAGGCCAGCGACGGCATGCGCTGCTGCAGCAGGCGCGCGACCAGGCCGGCGATGAACGCACCCACCAGGTAGTACACGCCCAATGCATAGGTGATGTAGGCGGCCAGCATGCCTACCATCACCAGCAGCGAGAACTCCGAGCCCGGCGCGTGCGGCGCCACCCAGCGGCCGAGTCCGATGAACAGCAACGGCAGGCCGACCATCATCGCCAGCAAGGCCATGCTCGACAGTGCCATATGCACCGGATCGCCGGCCTGCAACACCACGAACAACGCAGCCAGCGCCAACAACTCGCCGGCAATGGCCTTGCTGCTGACCCAGAACCGCTCGGCATCATCCAGGCCGAGCTGGGACAGCGAATCCATGATGAAGCCGGTGGAGGGCGTGAGCAGCGCCAGCGCCAGCAAGGCCGCCGCCTGCCAGGGCAAGCCGGCGTAATGCCATGCCAACCAGGCGACGCCGGTGAGCGTGGCGCTGCGGATCAGCAGATGGGTCAGCAGCGGCCACATGCCCTTGCGCAGGTCGGCCAGATCCACTTCCAGGCCGGCAAACAGGAACAACGAGGAAATACCCAGCGTGGCCAGCAGGTTGACCACCGGATCGTGCGATCCGTCACCCAGCCACAGCATCGCGCTGATGCCGAACACCAGGCAGGTCAATGGCGCGGGAATATTGAAACGCTGCAACGCGCGCGGGATGACCAGCAACGCGAAAATCAACAACAGATAGATTACTTCCTTGCTCATGACGCCTGTTTCCTGTGACCGGTTACGCGGGGTCACGCCCACCGGCCACCACCGCGCCAACGGTGGAGCCGTCAGCGCAGGCGGGCGCCAGCCAGCTCCCCTACCTGGCGCAGGATGCCATTCCTGCCGTCATCATCCAGTGCAGAACCCTGCAGGTAGCTGCTCAGCAGCCATGGTGTGCCACCGGCCAACGGCCACAGTACGGCAATGTCGTTGCTGGTGTCGCTGCCGTTGCTGCCGGTCTTGTCGCCTACCCGCCAGTCCTGTGGCAGACCTGCGCGCAGGCGTGCATCGCCGGTCTGGTTGTCGATCAGCCAATCGGCCAGTTGCTGGCGCGAGGCCTCGCCGAGCACGTCGCCAAGCAGGAAGCGCTGCAGGTTGCCGGCCATCGCCGCTGGGCTGGTCGTATCGCGCGGGTCACCGGTGGCAAACCGGTTGAGCTCCGGCTCATTGCGCGCACTCACGGTGACGCGGTCACCCTGCTCGCGCAGGAAGGCGGTAAGCCCGGCCGGGCCGCCAACCAGCGGCAGCAACAGGTTCGCCGCCGCGTTGTCACTGACGATCATCGTCGCCCGGCACAGATCGCGCACGGTCATAGTCTTGCCGACGTGGCGCTCGGTGAACGGCGAATGGTCGAGGATGTCGCTCGCCCGCACCGGCACGCGCTGGTCCAGCGACAACTGGCCGGCATCCGCACTGCGCAGGACCGCTGCGGCCAAGGGAAACTTGACCGTGCTGCACATCGGGAAGCGTTCGTCGATGCGGTGTCCGTAGCGGGCGCCACTGGCCGGGTTCCAGAGGCAGACCCCCAGCCGGCCGCCACTGGCTTTCTCAAGTGCGGCGAAGTCAGCGTCACTGACTGCCAACGGCATCGTGATTGCAGCGCCACCAGCGCGCGCAAACGCGGCCGGTATCAAGGCGCTGGCCAAGGCGGCACCGCCAAGCGTGAGGAACTGACGACGAGCAAGCATGGGAACTCTCCTTTGGCGTGATCGGGCTGATCTTGCCCGCCGCTGCGGCCTGCGACCATCGCGAATAATCATCGCAAGCCATTAGTTAAATTTGCAGCTAAGGCGAAAATTCGGTCACGGGACGCGGAATAATGCGACCGACCATCAAGTTTCGTCATGACTACGCCATGATCCGCCCCCAGTTGCCACTCAACGCCCTGCGCGCCTTCGAAGCCGCCGCGCGCCATCTGAACTTCACCCGCGCCGCGCTGGAACTGTGCGTCAGCCAGGCCGCCTTGAGTCACCAGATCCGTGGGTTGGAGGACCGCCTGCAGGTCAGCCTGTTCCATCGGCTGCCGCGCGGCGTGGCCCTCACCGACGAGGGTGCGGCGTTGTATCCGGTGCTCACCGAGAGTTTCGACCGCATGGCGATCGCGCTGGACCGTTTCACCGGCGGCCGTTTCCGCGAGGTGCTGACCGTGGGCGTGGTCGGAACCTTCGCGACCGGCTGGCTGCTGCCGCGGCTGCCCGACTTCGAGGCTGCGCATCCGGATATCGAGCTGCGGGTGCAGACCCACAACAACCGCATCGATCTGGCCGGCGAAGGATTGGATCTGGCGATCCGCTTCGGCGATGGCGACTGGCAGGGGCAGGAGTGCACGCCGATCGTCGACACCTTGTTCGCGCCGCTGTGCGCGCCGGCGGTGGCGCGGAAACTGCGGAAACCGCGTGATCTTGGCAACGTAGCGCTACTGCGTTCCTACCGCAACGACGAGTGGCCGCGCTGGTTGCAGCAAGCGGGTGTCAGCGGTGTGGAAGCGCGTGGTGCGGTGTTCGATTCGTCCCTGACCCTGGCCAGCGCTGCGGCAGCGGGTGCCGGCGTGGCGCTGCTGCCACTGCGCATGTTCGAGCAGGACCTGGCCGAGGGACGGCTGCTGCAGCCCTTCGCACAGACCTTGTCATTGGGCAGGTATTGGCTGACGCGATTGCGCTCGCGACAGGAGCGTGAGCCGCTGCGACGCTTCCGGCTATGGTTGCAGGCGCAGGAAGGATTGGACCTGTAGTGCCGAGCCATGCTCGGCAGAGGCGTCACCTGTAGTGCCGAGCCATGCTCGGCAGGAGCTTTACCAGCAAAAAGCTACCCTCACCCCACCCCCCTATCCCGCAAGCGGGAGAGGGGCCAAGGCGGTAGTGCCGAGCCATGCTCGGCAGGCGCGTCACCGATAAAGCCTCAGCCGAGCATGGCTCGGCTCTACAGTGGCATTTCAGGCATTGCCAGCTTCGCGGCTGACGCCGCTCCCACAAGCAAGACCGAGCCCGGGCTCAGTCCTCCAACATCTCCATCCACGCCGCCTCAGCCTGCTCCAGCTGCTGCACCAGCACTTCGCGTTCGCCGCCCAGCTTGGCCATCTTCGCTGCGTCGGCGTAGTTGCCGGAATCGGCCAGCTGCGCATCCACCTCAGCCAGCGCTGCACCCAACTGCTCCACCTTCTTCTCGGCCGCTTCCAGCTTGTGCGGGTTGACCGGCTTCTTGTTGGAAGCCGGCTTGGCCGGGGCAACCTGCGCAACCGGTGCAGCAGCTGCAGGCTTTTCCTGACGATCACTCTTGTTGCGTGAACCCTGCGCGCTGGCGCGGGTACGCAGCCACTGTGCGTACTCGTCCAGGTCACCGGCAAACGGCTCGACCACACCGTCGGCGACACGCCAGAACGTATCGCAGACCAGGCCGATCAGATGGCGGTCATGCGACACCATCACGATCGCACCTTCGAACAGTGCCAGCGCCTCGGCCAAGGCTTCGCGCATTTCCAGGTCAAGGTGATTGGTCGGTTCGTCGAGCAGCAGCACGTTCGGCTGCTGCCAGGCGATCAAGGCCAGCGCCAGACGCGCACGCTCGCCGCCAGAGAAACCATCCACCGTCTCGAATGCACGGTCACCCGGGAAGTTCCACTTGCCGAGGAAATCGCGGAACGACTGGTTGACGCCATCCGGCGAGATTTCGCGGAAGTGATCCATCGGCGTCATGCCAGCGTGCAGCGATTCCACCGTGTGCTGGGCGAAGTAACCGATCTGCAGGTCCGGGTGGGCCATGCGGTCACCGCCAAGCAACGGCAGGTCGCCGACGAGTGATTTCACCAACGTGGTTTTACCCGCACCGTTCGGCCCGAGCAGACCGACGCGCTGGCCGGCTTCCAGGCCGAAGCCGACGTTGTCCAGGATCACTGCGTCCGGGCCGTAACCGGCGGTGACGTCGTTGAGGCGGATCAACGAGAACGGCAGCTTGGCCGGCGGCGAGAACTCGATGCGGAATTCGCGCTCGGCGCGCACCGCTTCGGTACCGGCCATCTTGGCCAGGCGCTTCATCCGGCTCTGCGCCTGGGTGGCCTTGCTGGCCTGCGCCTTGAAGCGATCAATGAAGCTCTGCAGATGCGCGCGCTCGGCCTGTTCCTTCTCGTGCGCGATCTGCTGCTGGCGCAGGTGCTCGGCACGCTGGCGCTCGAAATCGGTATAGCCGCCCGGATAGAGCTTGGCGCCGCCGCCGTGCAGATGCAGGGTGTGGGTGGCGACGTTGTCCAGGAACTCGCGGTCATGCGAGATCAGCAGCAAGGTGCCCGGATACTTCAGCAGCCATTGCTCCAGCCAGTACACCGCGTCCAGATCCAGGTGGTTGGTCGGTTCGTCGAGCAGCAGCAGGTCGCTGGGCATCATCAGTGCGCGGGCAAGGTTCAAGCGTGCGCGCCAGCCACCGGAGAACGCCGACACCGGACGATCATGCGTCTCAGCCGGGAAGCCCAGGCCATGCAGCAGCTTGCCAGCGCGCGCCTCGGCGTCATAGGCGCCCAGTTCGGCCATCTTCTGGTGCGCGTTGGCAACCGCTTCCCAATCCTCGCGCTCAGCCGCTGCGGCTTCTTCCTGCAGCACCGCGGCGACCACGTCATCACCGCCAAGCACGAAGTCGATGGCGCGGTCGGGCAGCGCCGGGGTTTCCTGGGCCACGTCGGCGATACGGATCTTGCCGGGCAGCGACACGTCGCCCTTGTCGGCTTCCAGCTCACCGCGCACGGCCGCAAACAGGCTGGATTTACCTGCGCCATTACGGCCCACCACGCCTACGCGATAGCCGGCATGCAGGGTGAGGTCTACGTTGGACAACAGCAGGCGCTCGCCCCGGCGAAGGGCGAAATTACGAAGGGAAATCATGAATGGGTCCGTTATAACGAAAAGGAATGAGCATGTGAGCAGCATTCCTGCGACGTAATTCTAACGTTAACCAATACTTGACTCACGCCCTGTTATCGCACGCGCCTGAACGGCGTTGCCTGACAAGGGCCAAGTACTCGCATAGCCAAATCGCCCTTGCTGAACTGAAAAAGCTTTCAAAAGCAACAATTTAGCTGAACCGTCCGGTTTGACACGAGGTAAAAATTCCATTAATTCGTTGATGGCGCACCGCAACAGCCGCGAACCCCACGCGCCGCCGATGCCGCCACTCAATACCGGAGCTGCAACCTGATGAACCGCAAGTCCAGCACCCTCGCCGTCGCCATTGCCATCGCCCTTGGCGCACCGGCCCTCCCCGCCCTGGCCCAGTCCAGCGCCAATACCCTGGATACCGTGATCGTTACCGGTACCCGTGTGGCCGACCGCACCGTGGCCGAGTCACAGTCACCGATCGACATCATCACCCCGGAAGCCCTGCAGTCCACCGGCACCGGCGAGTTGGCCACCGCGCTGTCGCGCGCCCTGCCCTCGCTGAACTTCCCGCGCCCGGCCCTTACCGACGGCACCAGCGGCATCCGCCCGGCGCAGCTGCGCGGGCTCTCGCCTGACCAGGTGCTGGTGCTGGTCAACGGCAAGCGCCGCCACACCTCGGCGATGATCAACGTCAACGGCAGCATCGGCCGTGGCTCCTCCGCGGTGGACATCAACGCGATTCCGATCGCCGCCATCGAACGCGTCGAAGTACTGCGCGACGGCGCCTCGGCCCAGTACGGCTCCGATGCCATCGCCGGCGTGGTCAACATCGTGCTCAAGGGCAGCGGCAAGGGCGGCAGCCTGGCGGTGGATTACGGCCAGTACTCGGCCGGTGACGGCAACAAGTACCAGCTCTCCGGCGACACCGGCGTCAGCTTCGCCGATGGTCGTGGCAGCGTGCATTTCGCCGGCCAGGTCAGCCAGCAGGACGAAAGCAACCGCGCAGGCCCTTATCAGGGCACCACCCCGAATACCGGCAACTTCCCGTCCATCGGTGAGAAGACCTTCGTGGTCGGCGACCCGCGCGTGGATGCCACCGCTGCCTCGGCCAACGCCAGCTTCAACTTCAGCGACAACGTCAGCGCCTACGCCAGCGCCCTGCTGAGCAACCGCGACATCACTTCGTTCGCGTTCTACCGCTCGCCCAACCACAGCGGCCAGACCGCGCTGCTGGCGCAGGTCTACCCTGACGGCTTCGTGCCGCAGATCAACCAGTACTCCAAGGACCGCTCGCTGGTAGCCGGCGTCAAGGGCAATACCGAGAGCGGCTGGACCTGGGACGTCAGCGTCAACCACGGTGAAAACACCCTGGATTTCCACACCCGCAACAGCATCAACTACAGCCTGGGCGTCAACAGCCCGACCTCGTTCTACGACGGCACGCTGAAATACCAGCAGGACATCTTCAACGCCGACATCACCAAGTCGCTGGATTGGGGCCTGGCCTACCCGGTCACGCTGTCCTTCGGTGGTGAGTACCGCCGTGAGAAGTGGGAGCAGAACGCCGGTGAGCTGAACTCCTATACCGGTAGCGGCGCGCAGGGCTTCGGTGGTTTCACCCCGACCAACGAAGTGCACAACGATCGCCACAACTACGCTGTCTATGCCGGGCTCGAAGCCGACCTGACCGAGAAGTTCTCCGCCGGCCTGACCGGTCGCTACGAGGACTATTCGGACTTCGGCGACAAGTTCTCCGGCAAGCTGTCGGCGCGCTACGCCTTCACCGACAAGGTTGCGCTGCGCGCCACCGCGTCCAGTGGCTTCCGCGCACCTTCGCTGGCACAGCAGAGCTACCAGGCGGTCACCAGCACCATCATCAATGGCAGCTTCGTCGACCGCGGCACCTTCCCGACCACCAGCGCTGCCGCACAGGCGCTGGGTGCCAGCCCGCTCAAGGCCGAAAGCTCCACGTCCTATAGCCTTGGCCTGGTGCTGCAGCCGGTTGACCGCCTGTACCTGACCGTCGATGCCTACCAGATCGATATCGACGACCGCATCGTGCTGTCCACCAACATCACCACCAATGCCGCCGCCAACGCGCTGTTGGCCGGGCTGGGGCTGCCGCAGGTCACCGCGTTCTCCTACTTCACCAATGGCGTGGACACCCGCACCCGCGGTGTCGATGCGGTGTCCAGCTACACCATCCCGTTTGCTGCCAGCAGCCTGGAACTGACCGCTGCCTACAGCTACAACGAGACCGAAGTGAAGAAGTTCATCGCCTCGCCGGCGGTGTTCGGCAGCCTGGGCATCACCCAGTCGCTGATCGGCCGCGACGAGATCGGCCGCATCGAGGACAGCTTCCCGCGTGACAAGGCCATCGTCAGCGGCACCTGGCGCTCGGACCGCTGGGAGCTGGGTCTGTCGGCGACCCGCTATGGCAGCTTCACCGTGCGCAACTCGGCCACTGCTGCCCGCGACCAGACCTATGACGCCAGCTGGGTAGTGGATGCCTCGGCCAGCTTCAAGCCCAGCGAAAACTGGAAGCTGACCCTGGGTGCGGACAACCTGCTGGACCAGTATCCGGACCGCACCGCCGACCTGCAGAACTCGACCTGGGGCATGCTGCCGTACAGCAACTACTCCCCGTATGGTTTCAACGGCGCCTACGTCTACGGCCGTATCAGCTACACCTGGTAATACCGGTTTGATGTTGTGCCTGGTTTGATGTCGTGAAAGGAAGATGCCCTGGGAAACCGGGGCATTTTTCTTTGTGCCGTCGGGACGTTGCCAGACGCCAACTCCATGCACGGGGACGACGGCCTCAAGCAGCTTGCGGAAACACCTTCGCGCAGAGGAAATCCACCAATGCCCGTACCTTCGGCGAGGGGTACTTGCTGGCCGGCCACAACACATTGAAAACACCGGCTCCGCTTACCTGGTCGACCAGGATGGACTGCAGCAAGCCGGCAGCCAGCGGCTCGCGGATCGCGAAATCCGGCAGGTAGGCAATCCCCAGCCCGCGCAATGCGAAGCACACGCGCGTCTCGATGTTGTTGCAGATCATTGAGGTCGGCAGTTGCAGCTCGGCCTCGCCCGCTGCGCGTCGCAGCGCCCAGGCCTCCAGCTTGCCGCTGTTGGGGAAGCGATAGTGCAGGCAACTGTGCTGCTCAAGGTCGGCCGGAGTCTGCGGCACGCCGCAGCGCGCCAGATAGTCCGGCGACGCCACCAGCCGCATGTGGAAACTGCCCAGGCGACGCGCCGACAGACGTGAGTCGGCTGGTTCGCCGGTACGCACCACCGCATCGAAGCCTTCCTCGATGACATCGACCATGCGGTCGGTGAAGTCCAGGTCGAGCTCGATCTGTGGATAGGCGCGCATGAATTCGCCCAGCACCGGCAGCATCAGCGAGCTCACCAACGGCAGGCTCACCCGCAGGCGTCCGCGTGGCGCCGCGCTGGCCTGCGAGAGCTCCAGCTCGGCGGCATCAATCTCGGCCAGGATGCGGCGGCTGCGTTCCAGGAACAGCGTGCCTTCGGCGGTGAGGGTCACGCTGCGGGTGCTGCGATGGAACAGGCGCACACCCAGCTTCTC
The DNA here is from genome assembly GCF_056760015.1 of Stenotrophomonas sp. STEN029. Taxonomy (NCBI): domain Bacteria; kingdom Pseudomonadati; phylum Pseudomonadota; class Gammaproteobacteria; order Lysobacterales; family Lysobacteraceae; genus Stenotrophomonas; species Stenotrophomonas sp. STEN029. The sequence goes on from NZ_JBRREC010000009.1 coordinate 31,915, forward strand.
TTCCAGCCGCGCCACGCTCTTGCCGATCGCCGAGGCCGACACCCCGAGCTCACGCCCGGCCGCGACGAAGCTGCGCGTCTCGGCCACCTGCACAAACACCACGAAGCCATTGAGGCTGTCCATGATCCGCCGCCCGTTTGATTGCGGACAGTTTATTCCGCGCATCACGGAACTGCAGCCTGCTTTTTCTTCAATCGGGGGATTCCTATCGTCACCGCCTGCCCTTTTCTTCGAGCCAGCCGCAATGACGACCCCCGCGTTCCCCCAACCTTCAAGTGCCGTGCCTGACCCGGTTTTGGCTTCCATCCAGACCGTCGTGCAGCAGGCACTGGACGAACAACGCCTGGTCGGTGCCGTGGTGCTGGTCGCCCGTAATGGTGCGCTGATCCACCGCCAGGCCAGCGGCCTCGCCGACCGTGCCAGCGCGCGCCCGATGCGCGTGGACACCGTGTTCCGGCTGGCTTCGGTCAGCAAGCCCATCGTTTCCGCTGCGGCCATGGTGTTGGTGGCACAGGGCAAACTCGAGCTGGATGCCGGCATCGAACGCTGGCTGCCGGAATTCCAGCCGCGATTGGCCGACGGCCGCCCGGCACGAATCAGCGCGCGGCAGCTGCTGAGCCATACCGCCGGTCTGGGCTACCGCTTTTTCGAAGCCGATGCGGACGGTCCGTATGCACGGGCCGGCGTCTCCGATGGCATGGATGCCTCCGCCATCAGCCTGCAGGACAACCTGCGTCGCATCGCCGAAGTACCGCTGTCATACGAGCCCGGCAGCGCCTGGGGCTACTCGCTGGCAACCGATGTGCTGGGTGCCTTGATCGAACGCATCCATGGCACACCGCTGCAGCAGGCCGTGCAGCAGTTGCTGACCGGTCCGCTGGGCATGGGCGATACCGGCTTCGTCGCCGCCGACCCGCAACGCGTGGCAATGGCCTATGTAAGCGACGCCCCGCAGCCACACCTGCTGGCCGAAGGTGAGATTGTTTCGCCCTTCGATGGCGCCATCGGCATCACCTACAGCCCGGCACGTATCTTCGACGCGCAGGCCTTCCCGTCTGCGGGCGCCGGCATGGCAGGCACCGCCGGCGATCTGTTGCGCCTGCTGGAAACACTGCGCATTGGTGGCGACAACATGTTGCCCGACGAACTGATCGCTGAAATGGGCCGCGACCAGACCAACGGCCTGGAACTGCCCAGCGCACCGGGCTTCGGCTTCGGCCTCGGCTTCTCGGTGCTGCGCGACCCGGCGCTGGCTGCTACACCGGAATCACCTGGCACCTGGCGCTGGGGCGGTGCCTACGGCCATTCCTGGTTCGTGGACCGGGCACAGGGCCTGAGTGTGGTGGCCTTCACCAACACCTTGTACGAAGGCATGTCCGGTCGCTTCGTCACTGATCTGCGCGATGCGGTCTACGCCGCAATGGAGGCGCGCTGATGGCGACCTCCACTGCACGCATGCGCGCCATCGCCTTCCATCGTGGCTCCAGCCTGGCCGATCCACAGTGTCTGCTCGACGTCGATGTCGACTGCCCGCAACCCGGACCGCACGATCTGCATGTGGCAGTGCGCGCGGTCTCGGTCAATCCCCTGGATGTGAAAGTCCGCGCTGGCCTGGTCGCTGTGCCTGATGCCGTCCGTTCGCTGGGCTGGGATGCCGCCGGAGTCATCGACGCCGTTGGCGAGGCGGTCACCCTGTTCAAGCCCGGACAAGCGGTTTACTACGCGGGCAGCTTCGACCACAGCGGCAGCAATGCCGAATACCAACTGGTCGACGAGCGCATCGTCGGTCATATGCCCGGCACGCTCGGCTTCACTGACGCTGCTGCACTGCCATTGGCGGCGTTGACCGCATGGCAGTTGCTGTTTGAGCGTCTGGGTGTCGTCCGCGGCAAGCCTGCTGCTACCGGCAGTCTGTTGGTGCTGGGCGGCGCGGGCGGCGTTGGCTCGATGTTGATCCAACTCGCGCGGCGACTGACCAACCTGACCGTGATCGCCACCGCCTCACGCGCGCAGAGCCGCGATTGGTGCCTGGCCATGGGCGCCCACCATGTCATCGACCACCGGCAGCCGCTGCCGGCACAGGTCGCTGCCCTGCCGGCGCCACCGGTCAACCACATCGCAGCGCTGTCGAACACTGCCGAACACCTGCATGAGTTAGCCGAGTTGATCGCGCCGCACGGTCGGCTGGCCATCATCGATGACCACGACACACTCGATGCAGCGCCGTTCAAAGCCAAGAGCGTGTCTTTGCATTGGGAAATGGTGTTCACCCGCCCGCTGTACGCCACCCCGGACCAGATCGCCCAGCACCGGATTCTCAATGAAGTCGCTGCGCTGGTGGACTGCGGCGTGCTGCGCTCCACCGTCACACAGGTACTGCAGCCACTGGATGCCGCCAGGATGATCCAGGCCCATCGCCTGCTGGAAGCCGGTGGCATCACTGGCAAGGTGGTGCTGGCCCGCAACGAGGAAGACAGCGCTGCACGCACGCCGGAGGACGGTCAATGAGCACCGCCTCCACCGCACGCTTGCCGCTGGGCGCGTTGTTGGCCTTGGCGATGGCCGGCTTCATCACCATCCTCACCGAAGCCCTGCCGGCCGGTCTGCTGCCACAGATGGCAGTTGGGCTCGGCGTGTCCGAAGCATGGATCGGGCAGACCGTGACGATCTACGCCATCGGCTCGCTGCTGGCGGCGATTCCACTGACCAGCGCCACCCAGGGCGTGCGCCGTCGCCCGCTGCTGCTGGCGGCGATCGCCGGTTTCGCCCTCGCCAACACCGTCACCACGTTCTCCGGCAGCTACGCACTGACGATGCTGGCGCGTTTGCTGGCAGGCATTTCCGCCGGACTGTTGTGGGCGTTGTTGGCGGGCTATGCGGCGCGCATGGTGCCGGCACATCAACAAGGCAAGGCGATTGCCATCGCGATGGTCGGCACGCCACTGGCATTGTCGCTGGGCGTGCCAGCCGGCACGTTGTTCGGCAACCTGCTGGGCTGGCGGATCTGCTTTGGCGCGATGAGCCTGTTGGCGCTGGTGCTGATGCTATGGGTACGGTTCAAGGTGCCGGACTTCGCCGGCCAGCCGGCGAACCAGCGCATGCCATTGCGGCAGGTGCTCTCCATTGCCGGCGTGCGCCCGGTGCTGTTGGTGGTGCTGGGCTTCGTACTGGCACACAACATCCTCTATACCTACATCGCGCCATTCCTGACTGCCGCCGGCCTGGGCGCGCGCACCGACCTGGTGTTGCTGGTGTTCGGCATGACCTCGCTGCTGGGCATCTGGATCGTCGGAGTGCTGGTCGACCAGCACCTGCGCGCGTTGACGCTTGCCAGCACCGTACTGTTCGGCGCGGCCGCACTGGCACTCGGGTTGGCCAGTGAGACGGCGCTTGTGGTCCATGCGGCAGTGGCGGTGTGGGGGCTTGCTTTCGGCGGCGCCGCAACCCTGTTCCAGACGGCGCTGGCAAAGACTGCCGGAGACGCCGCCGATGTCGCTCAATCCATGTTGGTCACCGCCTGGAACGCGGCAATCGCCGGCGGCGGCATCATCGGCGGCGCACTGCTCGGGCGCTGGGGCGTCGGCGCATTTGCTCCCGCTCTACTGGTGTTGCTGGTGGCGACCCTGGCCGTGGTATGGGCCGCAAGGCGGCATGGTTTCCCCGGCACAAGCGACAAAAGCATCGCGAGCAACGCCAGCTGTTCTGGGACCTGCCGCGGGTCCTGAAGGAAGATGCCCCGGGAGACCGCGGCATCTTTACTGAGCTGGAGCAAGGCGTTACCCCTCCCCAGCCCTCCCCTTGCCTGCGGCAAAGGGAGGGAGTTAACGGCAAAGCCCGCAATCCAACCGTTCGCGCGGACCGCCCCCTCCCTTTGCCGCAGGCAAGGGGAGGGCTGGGGAGGGGTGCCTTTGCCTTCGCCCTTGATCTGGCCAGCCCCAAATCCCATCGATCCAATTCCGTGGGACATAAAAACCCAGATTTTTCATATATTTCCCCGCACCCAAGCCACCAGCCCCTTTAGAATCAAACCACCCCCACCTGACCCAGCGAGCCCTGATGCACCATGACACCGCCCTGATCAACATGATTGCCATCGGTTTGGGCCTGGCCTTCGTGCTTGGTGCCCTGGCCAACAAACTGCGGCTGTCGCCGCTGGTGGGCTATCTGGTGGCCGGTGTCATCGTGGGGCCGTTCACGCCGGGCTTTGTCGCCGACCAGGCGCTGGCCAACCAGCTGGCCGAGATCGGTGTGATGCTGCTGATGTTCGGGGTAGGCCTGCACTTCTCGTTGAAAGACCTGATGGCGGTCAAGGCCATCGCCATCCCCGGCGCCATCGGCCAGATCCTGGTCGCCACCCTGCTCGGCTGGGGCGTGGCCACGCTGATGGGCTGGCCGGTGCTGCACGGCGTGATCTTCGGCTTCTCGCTGGCCACCGCCTCCACCGTGGTGCTGCTGCGGGCCATGGAAGAACGCCGCCTGCTGGAAACCACGCGCGGCAAGATCGCGGTCGGCTGGTTGATCGTGGAGGACCTGGCCTGTGTGCTGGCACTGGTGATGATGCCGGTGATCGCCGACGTGTTCGGCCCCGAGGCCAACGGCAAGGAGCTGTCCATCGGCGGGCTGCTGGCTTCGATTGGCTGGACCTTCGTGCAGTTGGGCCTGTTCGTAGCGGTGATGCTGGTGGTCGGCCGCCGCGTCATTCCGTGGGTGCTGGAGAAAGTGGCCGGCACTGGTTCGCGCGAACTGTTCACCCTGTGCGTGCTGGCGATTGCCCTGGGTGTGGCGTTCGGCGCTGCTGCCTTGTTCGGCGTGTCGTTCGCGCTGGGTGCGTTCTTCGCCGGCATGATGCTTAACGAGTCCGAGCTCAGCCACAAGGCCGCACACGATTCACTGCCGCTGCGCGATGCGTTCGCGGTGCTGTTCTTTGTCTCCGTGGGCATGTTGTTCAACCCGATGATCATCGTCGAGCACCCATGGCAGGTGCTGGCGACGGTGCTGATCATCATGGTCGGCAAGTCGGCCGCGGCCTTCTTCATCGTGCGCGCCTTCGGCCATTCCAAGAGCACCGCGCTGACCATTTCCGCCTCGCTGGCGCAGATCGGCGAGTTCGCCTTCATCATCGCCGGCCTCGGCGTGGCATTGAAGATCCTGCCGCCAGCCGGGCAATCGCTGGTGCTGGCCGGCGCGCTGGTGTCGATCATGCTCAACCCGGTGGTGTTCGGCCTGCTCGACCGCTGGCAGGCACGCCACAAGGAAACCACGCCGGTACTGGAAGTGCCGGACATCCCCCCAGGCCCGTCGCTGGACCTGCAGGACCACGCCATCGTGGTCGGCTATGGCCGGGTTGGCAGCGAGCTGGCACAGGTGCTGCGTGACCGCGGTGTGCCGGTTCTGGTGATCGATGACAACCGCGAGCATGTGGAACGTGCGCACGCTGCCGGTATTCCCGGCATTCGTGGCAGTGCCGCCTCGGACAAGGTGCTGGCCGAGGCGCATCCCGAGCGCGCGACGATTGCGGTGCTGGCGATTCCGCAGCCGCTGGAATCAGGTGAAGTGCTGGCCAAGCTGCGCGCCATCAACCCCAACCTGACCCTGCTCGCGCGCGCGCACAGCGATGCCGAGGTCAAGCACCTGCTCGACCACGGCGCCGATGGCACGGTGATGGCCGAGCGCGAGCTGGCCTATTCGCTGGCGGAAATGATCATGTCCACCCCGCCCTACCGCAGCCTGCGCCCGGGAATGCCTCAGCCGGCGGCCAGCGGCACGTAGATATCGGCACGCAGGATGGCCTCGGGGACTACTTCCGGGTCGTCGAGGAAGTGGTAATGCAGCGGTGCATCGCGCAGGGCGTGGCCGCTGCCCGGCAACCAGTCACGCAGCAGCTGATCGGTGGCATCTTCCAGCAGCGAGTAGCTGCCGACATGGCGCAGCCGCGCCACGCGGCCGCCGCCAAGAACCAGGCGCTGCAGCGATTCCGGCAACGCCGGCAGTTCCGCATCCAGCGCAAGCGCGCAATCGAACAGCAGCTCCTCGGCAGGCAGCTCGCGGTGGTCGCCCAGCGGCACGCCGATCAGCTGCTGCAGCTGCTCAACCAGGCCCTGCTCCGCGGCCCAGCCGAACAGTTCGCCGAACACGCCATCCAGATCGTCGAAGGCCCCGCGCGCGCGCAGTGCCACCACTTCGAAGGGTTCCAGGGTGACGACTTCCACGCTCAGCGGCGCGGGTTTTTCGGCTGGCGGCAATGGCCGTGACAGCTGCTCGATACTGGCAGCCAAACGCCTGGGATCTTCCCGCAGCTCACTGGCGCTGGCATCCACGGTTTCGCGCAGCACTCGTGCCAAGGCTTGTGGTGTGTCATAACCCGCCAACAGCGCGATCTCGGTGACACTGGCATCGCTATGCGCAAGCCGCTGCAAGGCCTTGACCACGCGCAGCCGCTGCACGGTGCGGCCAATGGTTTCGCCAGTCAGCGCGCGATACACGCGGTGGAAGTGAAACGGCGAGTAATGGGCAATGGCCGCCAGTGCATCCAGATCCGGCAATGGCCCGCCGACATCGATGCTTTGCTGCAGGCAAGCGACGACCCGGTCCAGGCGTGGCAACTGCGCGACATTGGCTTTCATTGCGGCATCTCCGTTGGCTGGTGGAGCTATTGCAGCGCGCCTGCTCAGCGGCGGCGTTTCCGATCTTGCGCAAACCCGGCATCCGCACCGGGCAGACCCGTCAGATGATCCTGCAGCAACACGATGGCCTGGCGCACCTTGGCCGGCTGGGTCTGCCGATGCGGGGTGACTGCCCACACCGGCAACGACGGTACCTCCCACTCCGGCAACAAGCGCTGCAGGCTGCCAGATTCCAGCAGCGGCGCCGCATCCAGACTGGTCAGCACCGCCACTCCCAATCCGGCTTCGCACAGACGCAGTACCGCCGGTTGGTTCTGGCTGGCGATACGCGGGTGCGCGGGCACCAGGCGCTCCTCGCCACTCTCCCGCTGATGCCAGACCAGACCGGGCACCTGCGGCATGCCCAGCCATTCCGCCGCCGGCACCTGCAGCGGATCGTCGGGAACGCCGTGCCGCTGCAGCCAGGCCGGCGCCGCGCACGGCCAGCGCTGCAGGCTGCCCAGGCGTTGCGCCATCCAGTCACTGTCCGGCAACTGGCCGAAGCGCAGCGCAAGATCAATGCGCGCCTGCAGCAGATCGGTCCAGCCATCGTCGAAGAACAGGTGCAGGCGCAGCTGTGGGTTGTCCTGCAGCCAGCCGCCCAAGGCTGGGCCGATGTGCGCGGCCATGCCCAGCGGCGCAGACAGGCGCAGCTCGCCGCTGGGTGCCTGCCGGGCGGCCGACAGTTCGGCCTCCGCCTCGCCCGCTGCATCCAGCAGGCGCGCACAGGCGGCGTAGTAGCGGCTGCCGACGTCGGTCAGCGCCAGACGCCGCGTCGAGCGGTGCAGCAGGGCCACACCAGCGTCCTGCTCCAACGCGCGTACCTGCTGACTGACCGCCGAGGTACTCATGCCCAGCGCCCGCGCCGCCGCACTCATCGAACCGTGCTGCACCACCTGGGCGAACAAGGCCATCCGTTTGACACTGTCCATCGGCCACCTCCGTGCCGCCATTGTGAAGCACAGCTTCAAGGTGATTGTGATTTTTTGCGACTGCCGCCGACGCCGACTTGGGGGGACACTGGCGTCATTCCCCACCCCAAGGACGTTCCCATGAAAGTTGCCCTGATCGGTGCCACCGGCTTTGTCGGCAAGGCCGTACTCGACGAACTGCTGGCCCGCGGCCATGACGTGACCGCGCTGGTCCGCGACCCGGCCAAGCTGGAAGCCCGCCCGCACTTGCAGGTGACCAAGGCCGATGTGCGCAATGCCGATGAAGTGCACGCCGCCGTTGCCGGTACCGATGCCGTGATCAGCGCCTACAACGCAGGCTGGGCCAACCCGGACCTGTACAATGAGTTCCTTCAAGGCACCCGTGCAATCGTCGCCGGCACCAAGGCTGCAGGCGTGAAGCGTTACATCGTGATTGGCGGTGCCGGCAGCCTGTACGCAGCGGACGGCACCCAGCTTGTGGACTCGCCCAGCTTCCCGGCCGCGATCTATCCCGGCGCCAGCGCGGCGCGTGATGCGCTGACCGAGCTGCGCAACGAGACGTCGTTGGACTGGACCCAGCTGAGCCCGCCGGTTGCCTTCCATCCGGGCAGCGCGACCGAGCGCACCGGCACGTACCGGGTTGGCGGCGAGACCCCGCTGAGCACCGGCGACGGCCCGGGCACGATCAGTGCAGCGGATCTGGCAGTGGCGGTGGTGGATGAGCTGGACGCGCCGAAGCATGTTGGCCAGCGGTTTACGGTTGCCTGGTGAGTTTCTTGCGCTAGAAGCTCCCCCTCACCCCAACCCCTCTCCCGCAAGCGGGAGAGGGGCTCGCATTGCTGGCGCTCGTAGTCCACTAGCCCCTCTCCCGCGCGCGGGAGAGGGGTTGGGGTGAGGTCAGCTTCTAGCAAGCAGACCCAGCTCCTGACTTTCCTCTGCAGCGTCCGAGCCGCTTCTCAAGCCCCAGCCAACGCCTGCTCCAGATCCGCCAGCAAGTCATCGATATGTTCGATGCCCACCGACAGGCGCACGGTATCCAGCGTCACCCCGGCCTTCTCCAATTCCGCCGCATCCAACTGCCGATGCGTGGTGGACGCCGGATGCGTCGCCAAGGACTTGGCATCACCAAGATTCACCAGCCGCGTGAACAGCTGCAGCGCATCAAGGAAACGCGCCCCGGCCTCACGCCCACCCGGCAGGCCAAACGTCAGCACGCCAGAGCCCTGCCCGCGCAGGTACTTCTGCACCAGCGCATGCTCCGGATGATCAGGCAATGCAGCGTAGTTCACCCACGCGACCTTCGCGTGCTTCTGCAGGTAATTGGCCACCGCCAGCGTATTGCTGTTGATCCGGTCCATGCGCAGCGCCAGCGTCTCGATGCCCTGCAGGATCTGGAACGCGTTGAACGGTGAAATCGCCGCGCCCATGTTGCGCAACGGCACCACGCGGGCACGGCCAATGAAGGCCGCCGGGCCCAGTGCTTCGGTATAGACCACGCCGTGGTAACTCACATCCGGCGTATTGAGGCGCGGGAAGCGTTCCTTGTGCTCGGCCCACGGGAAGCGACCGGAATCGACGATGGCACCGCCAAGGCTGGTGCCGTGGCCGCCGAGATACTTGGTCAAGGAATGCACCACGATATCCGCGCCGAAATCGAAGGAACGCTGCAGGTACGGCGTGGCGACAGTGTTGTCGACGATCACCGGCACACCATGCGCATGCGCGATCTTGGCGATGGCTTCGATATCGGTGACGTTGCCGCGCGGGTTGCCGATGGATTCGACGAACACCGCCTTGGTGCGCTCGTCGATCAAGGCTGCGAAGGCCTGCGGATCGCGGTAATCGGCAAAGCGGGTCTGGATGCCAAACTGCGGCAGCGTATGCGCGAACAGGTTGTAGGTGCCGCCGTACAGCGCGCTGGAAGCCAGGATATTGTCGCCGGCCTCGGCAATGGTCTGGATGGCGTAGGTGATCGCGGCCTGGCCCGAGGCCAGCGCCAACGCACCGATGCCGCCTTCCAAGGCCGCGATGCGCTTTTCCAGCACATCGGTGGTGGGGTTCATGATGCGGGTATAGATATTGCCCTGGACCTTGAGGTCGAACAGATCGGCACCGTGCTGGGTGTCGTCGAAGGCGTAGGCAACGGTCTGGTAGATCGGCACCGCGACTGCGCGGGTGGTCGGATCGGGGGAATAGCCGCCGTGCACGGCGATGGTTTCAGGCTTCCACTGCGGATCGGTCATCGGAGTGCTCGCTAAGGAGTGACCGCTGACGATAGCCGAGGATGGATGGCAACCGGTGGACGGTTGCAGGGGTTACTTGTGAGGGGGCGTTATGTGCTGATGCTTTTTTTTGAAGCGTGCATCTCTAGCTAGAAGCTTCCCCTCACCCCAACCCCTCTCCCGTAAACGGGAGAGGGGCTCGGATCGCGTCAGCTGCCCCTGCACTAGCCCCTCTCCCGCGTGCGGGAGAGGGGTTGGGGTGAGGGCAGCTCTTAAAGCTTTTGAAGCGTTGGCTCCGGCTTTCAGCCCTTGCCAAACTGCAACTGCCCGCCACCACCAGCTTCCACCTTGATGGTGTCGCCGCTGGCGAACTCGCCGGCCAGGATCTTCTGCGCCAACGGATTTTCCAGCTGGGCCTGGATCGCACGCTTCAAGGGCCGCGCGCCATAGATCGGGTCGAAGCCAACATTGCCCAGCACATCGAAGGCCGAATCCGACACCTCCAGGCGCAAACCACGCTCGCCCAGGCGCTTCTCCAGTCCACGCATCTGGATGCGTGCGATCTGCTTGATCTGCTGCTTGTCCAGCGGGTGGAACACGACGATGTCGTCCAGGCGGTTGATGAACTCCGGACGGAAGTGCGCCTGCACCACGCCCATCACCGCTGCCTTCATCTGCGTATAGGCTTCCGGGCTGTCGTCGCCGCTCATGTCCTGGATCTGGTGCGAGCCCAGGTTCGAGGTCATCACGATGACGGTGTTGCGGAAGTCCACGGTGCGGCCCTGGCCGTCGGTCAAACGACCGTCATCCAGCACCTGCAGCAAGATGTTGAACACATCCGGATGCGCCTTCTCTACTTCGTCCAGCAGGATCACGCTGTACGGGCGACGACGCACCGCCTCGGTCAGGTAGCCACCTTCTTCGTAGCCCACATAACCCGGGGGCGCACCGATCAGGCGCGACACGCTGTGCTTCTCCATGAACTCACTCATGTCGATGCGCACCATCGCGTCGGGCGAATCGAACAGGAAGTCGGCCAGCGCCTTGGTCAGTTCGGTCTTGCCGACGCCGGTCGGGCCCAAGAACAGGAAGGAGCCACTCGGACGGTTCGGGTCCGACAGGCCGGCGCGCGAACGCCGCACCGCGTCGGAGACCACGCGGATCGCTTCTTCCTGGCCAACCACGCGGTTGTGCAGCATGTCTTCCATGCGCAGCAGCTTGTCGCGCTCGCCTTCGAGCATCTTGCTGACCGGAATACCGGTCCAGCGCGAGACGACCTCGGCGATTTCCTCGTCGGTCACCTTGTCCTGCACCAGCTTGAAGTCCTCGCGCTCCATCTCCTGCGCGGCCTGCAGCTGCTTCTCCAGGTTCGGCAGCAGGCCGTACTGGATCTCGCTCATCTTGGCGAAGTCCTGTCGACGCTGCGCGGCTTCCAGGTCAAGTTTTGCCTTCTCGACCTGCTCCTTGATCTTGGTCGCGCCCTGCAGCGCGGCCTTCTCCGACTTCCAGATTTCGTTGAGGTCGGAGAACTCACGCTCCAGCGTGTCGATGTCGGCTTCCAGATCGGCCAGGCGCTTGCGCGAGGCATCGTCCTTCTCCTTCTTCAGCATTTCGCGCTGGATCTTGAGCTGGATCAGACGGCGTTCCAGACGATCAAGTTCTTCCGGCTTGGAGTCGATCTCCATGCGGATGCGCGAGGCGGCCTCGTCCATCAGGTCGATGGCCTTGTCCGGCAGCTGCCGGTCGGTGATGTAGCGATTCGACAAGGTCGCCGCCGCAACCACGGCCGGGTCGGTGATCTCCACACCGTGGTGCACCGCGTAACGTTCCTTCAGGCCACGCAGGATGGCGATGGTGTCCTCCACCGTCGGCTCACCGACAAATACCTTCTGGAAGCGGCGCTCCAGCGCGGCATCCTTCTCGATGTACTGGCGGTATTCGTCCAGCGTGGTGGCGCCGATGCAATGCAGTTCGCCACGCGCAAGCGCGGGCTTGAGCATGTTGCCCGCATCCATCGCACCGTCACCCTTGCCGGCGCCGACCATGGTGTGCAGTTCGTCGATGAACAGGATGATCTGGCCTTCGTTCTTGGACAGGTCATTGAGCACGGCCTTTAGCCGCTCTTCGAACTCGCCGCGGAACTTGGCACCGGCAATCAGCGCGCCCATGTCCAGCGAGAGCACGCGCTTGCCGCGCAAACCCTCGGGCACTTCGTCGTTGATGATGCGCTGGGCCAGACCTTCGACGATCGCGGTCTTGCCCACGCCGGGTTCACCGATCAGCACCGGGTTGTTCTTGGTACGGCGCTGCAGCACCTGGATGGTGCGGCGGATCTCTTCGTCGCGGCCAATCACCGGGTCGAGCTTGCCGCTCTCGGCACGTGCGGTCAGGTCGATGGTGTACTTTTCCAGCGCCTGGCGCTGCTCTTCGGCGTTTTCGCTTTGCACGGTTTCTCCGCCGCGCAGCTTGTCGATCGCGGCTTTTACTTTGTTCTTGTCAGCGCCCGCAGCACGCAGGGCCATGCCGGCCGGGCCGCCATCGTCCACCGCCGCCAGCAGGAACCACTCGCTGGCGATGAACTGGTCGTTGTGCTGCTGGGCCAGCTTGTCGGTGTTGTTGAGCAGGCGATTGAGATCGTTGCCCATCGACAGGCTGCCGGCCTGGCCGGACACCTTGGGCAGTGCATCGAGCGCCTCGGTCAGCCGCTCGCGCAGCACCGGCACGTTGACGCCGGCCTGGGCCAGCAAGGGCCGGCTGCTGCCACCGGGCTGATCGAGCAGCGCGCTGAGCACATGCACCGGCTCGATGATGTTGTTATCACGGCCAACCGCCAGCGACTGGGCATCCGCCAAGGCTTTCTGGAAATTGGAGGTGAGCTTGTCCATCCGCATGGGTCTTCTTCCTCAAAGTTGGGAGGCCAGCAGTGCTGGCGATACTGATTCAGATGCGGTTGCAACGGCGTGATTCAAGGGTGAATAGCGTCCTTGTTCAGCTGCAATCGCAATCCCGCTCCAGTATCACCAGCTGCCGTCACCGCAACCTTGATCCAACGCAAGCGGCAGCGCGGCTCAGCCGCGCGTGATCGCCGCGCGCAGCGCCCGCAGCTGCTGCTTCACCGCCTGTTGCTGGCTGGCATCCATGCGCAGCAAGGCTTTCTGCCCGATCGACAGCGACTGCAGGGCCGGATCGACGAAGCGATAACGGCCCTTGCCATCCGGCTCCACCGCCAGCGGACGGGCCGGCTCGGGGGTCTGCAACAGGTGGTCGATCACCACCACCAGCCTGTCGTTGAAATAACCATCGGGATGACCGATATCGCGATAGGCCTGCTGCAGCAAGGGATAGAAGCGTTTGTAAGCAGCCGCTACCGCGCCCGCATCGGCACGGGTAAAGGCATCCACGTAAGGCGCATAGCGCGTGGCATTGGCGGCTGCCAACTGCTCACCGCCAGCACCGCCCTGCTCCACCTGCAGCGCGCCCGGCAACGGCCGCACGGCCATCGCCGCCCCTGGCAGGCTGGGCTGGGTGAGGTTGTCCACATGCACCACCACGCGCTGGATCAGCTGCTCACGCAGCAGCACGGCCAAGGCATCTGCGGGGAACAAACCGTTCAAGGCCTGCCAGACGGAGGCGTCGCTGTCGGCCAGGGCCGGCAAGGCCGGGTCGGCCGCCACGTCAAGCGGATATTTCGGCTCAGCCGCTGGCTCGGGCGTAGCCGGCGGTTGGATGGCCGGTGTAGCCGGGCTATCCACCAGCGGAGCAACGGTTGGCGTTGCCTGCCGCAGCTGCGCCACGTCATCACGGAACATCCACCATGCCGCGCCGCCAACCGCGACGACGCCAACCACTGCCCAGGGCCACACTGCTTTGCGCTTCTGCATCACTTGCACCTTTATTGCACGTGATGGTGTGACCCTGTTTATCCCGCCGGGTTCCCCTGCGGTTCAAGCCCCATGCATCAACGCTGTTTCTGCAGTGACATCAGGCCGATAACGACCGCCAGTACCGCGTAGGCAGCGCTCACCTGCAAGGTGATGGCCTGGCGCAGGCCGTCCAGCTGCCACGGCAGGTAGATGCCGCCGCGCGGATCGGTGGAATGGATCACGCCGAACGCACTCAGCGCGGCAGCCACGAACAGCAGACTCACCGCGACGCCAGCACGCCGCTCGATCAAGGCCACCAGTGCTGCCGCCCAGATCATCGCGGAGATGATGAAACCATTGCCCAGCAACTGCAGCGTAGCCACATCCGACAGGCCATGGCCGTCGACCGCTGCATACAGCGCAGCCGCCGCATCCGGCGCCACCCAGGTGCCGAACTTGATGTTGATCAGGTAGGCAATCGCCGGCAGGAAGGCCAACGCGACCGCGATCGCATGCTCACGCTTGGTCTGCTGGAAGGCCTGCACGGTGATGTCCAGGCCGACGAAGACGATGATTGGTGCCAACACCGCCACCGGCAGCCACTGCACCAACCCGGCAACCACGCCGAGCATGCCGCCGATACCGATGAACAGGCCGGTCAACAGCGTGTAGCCGGTGCGTGCACCCAGGCGCTTGTAGGCCGGCTGGCCGATGTATGGCGTGGTCTGTGCGACACCGCCGCAGACGCCGGCGATCAGCGTGGCAATGGCCTCGACCAGCAGGATGTCGCGGGTGCGGTAGTCGTCACCGGCAGCGCGTGCACTCTCCGCCACGTTGATACCACCCACCACCATCAGCAGGCCGAACGGCAGCAGCAGCGACAGGTATGGCACGGTCAACGGCAGGCCTTCGACGAAGCCCAGCGTCGGCAGCGGCAAGGCCACGGCGAAGGAGATGGCCGGCGGCCACTGGAAGCCGGTCAGTGCGCCCGCCGCGCCCAGCCCGTAATACAGCACCACACCAACCAGCAGCGCGAACAGCACACCCGGCAAACGCAGCGGCACCACGCCACGCGCAACCAGCACATAAAGCAACACACCCAGCGTGACCAGACCGACCAACGGCTGGCGCATGCTCTCGATCAGCGGCAGGAAGCCGAGCAGGGTCAGCGCTGCACCACCGATGGAGCCGAGCAGCGCCGCACGCGGCACGTGGCGGGTAACCGCATCGCCGACGAAGGACAGCACCAGCTTGAGCAGGCCCATCACCACCAGCGAGGCCATGCCCAGCTTCCAGGTCGCCATCGCCGCGGCCTGCGGGTCCATGCCCAGCTGCTTGAAGCCGACGAAGGCCGGGCCCAGCACCAGCAGCGCCATGCCGATGCTGGTCGGTGCATCCAGACCCAACGGCATCGCGGTGACGTCATCACGGCCAGTGCGGACAGCCAGACGGCGCGCCATCACCGTGTACATCAGGTTGCCGATCAACACGCCGAAGGCGGTGCCCGGGAACATGCGGCCGAACACCACATCGGCCGGGAACTGGAAGATGCCGACCAGCGCCATCGCGATGAAGCCGAGGATTGACAGGTTGTCGACCACCAGGCCGAAGAAGCCATTGAGATCGCCAGCGACGAACCAACGTGGACGGGATGCGGATGCAGAAGAATTCATGGGGATATCGTCAGGAATGCGGAGCGATGGTAACGCCGGGAAAATGCGTGCGGATGGAACAGATCATTCGTTCGTGGGCAGTTTCACCCAGCCCAGCACCGGGCCACGGCTGGGATTGCGGTAACGCAGCTGCAACCAGCCATCGGCTTCGTCCAGCAGCTCGACGCGGTCGCCCTTGAGCAGGTAGCGCTTGGTCGAGGTGTCACCGGCCCGGCTGTACAGCAGCAGCTTGTCCGGCACCACCGATGCGCTGCGGCCCGGCATCGGGGCGTCCTTCAGCGGCGGATCGAAGGCATTCCAGATGGCGGTTTCGAGCCGCTTGCCTGCGGCATCCCAGGTGCTCCACACCGTGAGGATCTCCGCATCTTCCACTTCGGCCAGCGCCAACACCTGCGCGAGCGCTTCGGTGTCGAGGAAGGCGTTGCGCATCGAGCGGTACAGGTAGACCTTGTCGCCCGCAAAGCGGTAGATATCGCTGTACCACATGGGCCCACTGCGGCAGCTGCTGCTCAACGTGCGTGTGGCCGGGTCCGGGGTCAGCGACCAGAAACCTTCACAGCTGATCTCCGGGGCCTCAGGTGCGGCCAACGCGCGGAACTGGCCACTGGCCGGCTCGTACAGGTAAACCGTGACCGATTCGTTGACCTGGCCCAGCGTCGCACTGGTGTCCAGATCCTGGTAACCGTCGAAGTTGTAGTCGGCGTGGCCCAGCCGCGTGCCGCCGCCTTCCTCGTTCGTGGACGCAGGCAGCACCTGCCGGGCCGGTGAGCGGCTGGTGCCCACCTCCACGCTGCCGTCGCCGAGCAAGCGCGCATGCGCGCTGACGCCGGCAGCGACCTCGAAGCGGATCTCGCTGTCATCTGCCGCGAATGCCGGCGCTGCCAGCAGCGAAACCGCTGCAATCAGCAAGCCGCGCGTGGAAAAACGGCAGCGGGACGTGGATATCAGGGACATCATCGAGAAGCTCATCTGCGGTTGGAGGCTGCCCGCAGGCTAGCCGATCCAGTGCGGATCAGAACGAAACCTCGACCGGCTGCCGCGACCACAGCACCGACTGGTGCCTGGTTGCCTGCTTCCACGCCAGGCGGATGGCTTCGATGTCGTTGCGGCGCTGCGGGCTGTCCTCATGCAGGATCACCAGTACCTTGGTGCGCAGCCGGTTAGGCTCCGGGGCACCGCGGAACAGCCACTGGCCGTAGGCATCGAACACGGTCAGGCCATCGGGGAATCGCGGGGTGACTTCCTTGTCGAGGAAGGCGCGCCACTGCGCATCGCTGATCACATCGGTCTGCTCACGTGCCGACGGGCCAGTTTCCTCGCCAACGCCGAAATACAGCTCGCTGCGCACCCAGCCACCGGCTTCGGCCGGTCGCGCGGCATCACCGTGCAATTGGGCACTGGGTGCAGGCTCGGCAGCAGGTGGAGCGGCGTGGGCAGCTCCGGCAACGGCAAACAACAGGGGCAACAGGACTGCGTGCAACTTCATGGAAAACCTCCGGACAGGAACGACACGGTGGCATCCAAGGCACCGCAGGGGATATCGCGTTTGGTTATCAGCCAATTGCCAGCAGGACTTGCATCGCGGCCGCCGTTAACGCGAAGATAATATATCGCTTCATCCGGATGGATGTAAGTGTTATCTGAAACCTTTCCACCATCCGCGCCTCCCCCACGTCCCGCTTTTCCCACAGTTTCTGGAGTTCCCATGTCCCGCCCCACCTCGGCCCCGCTCGGCCTGGCCATCGCGCTGGCGCTGTCTTCCCCCGCTTTTGCCCAGGACGCCCAGCAGGCGACCAATCTGGATACGGTGATCGTCACCGGCACCCGCGCCGTGGACCGCACCGTGCTGGAGTCCACCTCGCCGGTGGACGTGCTCAGCGCCGAGGACATCCGCAAGGCCGGCGTGGTCAACGGTGAGCTGGGCAGCGCGCTGCAGGCGCTGCTGCCCTCGTTCAACTTCCCGCGCCAGTCCAACTCCGGCGGTGCCGACCACATCCGCGCCGCCCAGCTGCGCGGCCTGTCACCCGACCATGTGCTGGTGCTGATCAACGGCAAGCGCCGCCATAACAGCGCCCTGGTCAACACCGACAGCAAGATCGGCAAGGGCACCACGCCGGTGGACTTCAATGCCATCCCGGTCAGCGCAATCAAGCGCATCGAGGTGCTGCGTGACGGCGCCGGCGCGCTGTATGGCTCCGATGCGGTGGCCGGCGTGATCAACGTTATCCTCGACGACGCGCCGGAAGGCGGCGCCATTGAGGCCAGCTTCGGCGCGCACCACACCGACCTGAAGCCGATCGACCGCACCCTGACCGATGGCCAGACCAGCTTCTTCAGCGCCAAGGTCGGCACCGCGCTGACCGACGACGGCGGCTTCCTGCGCGTCGGCCTGGAACTGAAAAACCGCGAAGCCACCAACCGTGCCGGCTTCGACCAGATCCCGCCGTGGGAAGCGCAGACCCCGGACAATCTGGCCCTGGCCGGCAAGCGCAATTACTCACTTGGCGATGGCGCCAGCAAGGACCTCAACGCCTGGTTCAATGCCGAAATCCCGTTCGGCGCCGCCTCCAAGGCCTACGCCTTCGGCACCTACAACCAGCGCGATACCGAAGGCGCCAATTACTTCCGTTACCCTGATGGCGAGGCCAACTGGAAGGAGCTGTACCCGAACGGCTACCGCCCGATCTCCGAAGGCGAGAACCTGGATGTGCAGCTGGTGGCCGGTGCTCGCGGCGAGCTGGGCGAATGGAACTACGACGCCAGCCTTGACCACGGCCGCAACGAGTTCACCTATCGCCTGCGCAACTCACTCAACGCCTCGCTCGGACCGACCAGCCCTACAAGCTTCAAGACCGCCGATTTCAGCTTCACGCAGACCGTGGCCAACCTCGATTTCGGCCGCCTCTTCGTACGCAGCAATGACACCCACAGCCTTGGCTTCGGCATCGAAGGCCGTCACGAGCGCTATGAAACCGGCGCCGGCGACCCGGCCAGCTATGCCGCCGGCCCGTATACCGACCGCCCGACCGGCTCGCAGGCCGGCGGTGGCCTGACCCCGCAGGACGAGGCCGATCTGTCGCGCGATGTGATCAGTGCCTACACCAGCCTGTCCTCGACCTTCGGCGAGAAGTTCTCCACCGATATCGCCGCCCGCTATGAGCATTACGAAGATTTCGGCGGCGAACTGACCGGCAAGATCGGTGCGCGCTATGCCTTCGCACCGGCATTCGCGCTGCGTGGTTCGGTCTCCAACAACTTCCACGCGCCGTCGCTGAGCCAGATCGGCTACGAGTCCACCTCGACCGGTTACACCGCCGGTGGCCAGCTGGTGCAGGGCCGTCTGCTGTCGGTGAACAATCCGATCGCACGTGCCTTGGGCGCTACTGACCTGAAGCCGGAAAAGTCGATCAACTACAGCCTCGGCTTCACCAGCCAGATCGGCAGCCACTTCGACCTGTCGCTGGACCTGTTCCAGATCGATATCGATGACCGTATCGCACTGTCGGAGAGCATCACCGGCGATGCACTGACCGATTTCGTGCAGCAGCAGTTCGGCATCGGTGGGCTGGAAAGCGCGCACTACTTCGTCAACGCCGCCGATACGCGCACCCGTGGCGCCGAGTTCGTCGGCAACTGGCGGCAGTCGCTGGGTGACGGCGAGCTGCTGTTGACCGGCACCTGGAGCTACGCCAAGACCGAGCTGAAGAATGTCGTCGCCACGCCTTCGCAGCTGCTGGCACTGAACCCGGACTACGTGCTGTTCGGCGTGGAGGAGAGCAATACGCTGACCGACGCCGCACCGCGCACCCGCGCGCAGTTCGCCGCCAGCTGGGCCAATGACAGCTGGTCGCTGAGCAGCCGCGTCAGCCGTCATGGCAGCGCCAAGCGCGTGTTCGATTTTGGTGGCGGCTACGTCCCGACCCAGACCTACCAGGCCGAATGGCAGTTGGATGCGGAAGTCGAGTACCGCATCACGCCGCAGTGGAGCGTGGCGATCGGCGGGCAGAACCTGACCGACAACTACCCGGACAAGTCGAACGAAGACATCTACTACTTCGGCAACCTGCCGTATGACGTGTTGTCGCCGATTGGCAGCAATGGTGCTTATTGGTATGGGCGGGTGCGGTTTACGTTCTGATTTGGGTGTTTAGTGCGGGATTGCTTGCTTAGAGCTTCCCCTCACCCCAACCCCTCTCCCGCGCGCGGGAGAGGGGCTCAGAACGCTTGAGCTCGTAGTGCACTAGCCCCTCTCCCGCGCGCGGGAGAGGGGTTGGGGTGAGGGGAAGCTTCTAGCTAAAGAACCCCAAAGCCCGCGAATTCATCCAGCTTTAACAGCGCTGGGCGCTCCTTACGCCTGCCGGCACATTCCAGCCCGGTTCATCCCTTGCGGAGGCGTATATGTTCGAGTCGTTGATTCGCGAAGCGGCCAGCCGATTTCATCTCGGCGACAATGCAGGGCGCCTCGTGCGCCAGCTTGTCGATGTCATTTTCGATCCAGCCAACGGCGGCTTCGCCGGACTGCAGAAACGCTTTACCGACGCAGGCCTCGACGGCCTGCTCTCGTCGTGGATCGGCACCACGCCAGGCGACAACGTCCTGCAACCGGACCAGTTCAGCGCCGGCTTCGGCCAGAACCTGTCCAGTGGCATCGCCAGCAAACTCGGCATCCCAGCTGCCGCAGTGAACATGGCGGGGGCGTGGTTGTTACCCAAGATCGTCGGCCAGCTTACCCAGGGCGGAACAATCCCCACTTCGCGTCCTGCTGACTACGAGCGCTGGTTTGGTACCAGCACACCTACCGCCGGCTATAGCGGCGGTGGCACCGTTGCCAGCAAACCATCCGGCGGCTTCTGGAAATGGCTGCTTCCACTGATCCTGCTGCTTGCGGCGTTCCTGCTGTTCCGCAGCTGCAAGAAGGAAGAAACCGTTGCACCAGCGCCGATGCAACCGGCGACCACCATGCAACCTGCGGCACCGGTTGCACAAGCCAATCCACGCTTTGGCTTCGAGAACGTGGACGGCAAGGTGACAGTAAGTGGCCAGGTTGCCAACGAGGCGGACAAGACCCGCTTGTGGGATGCGCTGAAAGCCAACTTCGGTGAAGGCAATCTGGCCGGCAACATCAGCGTTGATCCGGCAACCCTGCCAGCGGGTTGGCTGGACAAGCTGATCGCCGCGCTGCCAGAGCTGAAAGCCAAGGGCCTGAAGTTCGGTTTCGATGGTGACAAGCTCAGCATTGATACCAGTGGCATGGCCGAAGCCGATCGTTTCACCGTAAGCGACAAGCTGCGCAGCCTGTTCGGCGGCTTCGAGATCAGTGGCTTGTGGGACCGTGCGGCAGCAGCGTTATCAGGGCTCAAAGCAGGTTTCAGCGGCGATGATCTGGTCAAGGCCTTGAACCTGATGAACATCTATTTCGACACAGGTTCGGCCACCATCACCCGCGACAGCCTGGAAACGCTGACCAGCGCGGCCAATGCGATCAAGCAGGCACCTGCAGGCACTAAGATCGAGGTAGGCGGGCACACCGACAACACCGGTGATGCAGCTGCCAACGTCACCTTGAGCCAGCAGCGTGCAGATGCTGTGGTTGCCAAGTTGGCCGAGCTTGGCGTTGCTGCCGGTACGCTCAGTGCCAAGGGCTATGGCCAGGAAAAGCCGCGTGCCAGCAATGACACCGACGAAGGACGTGCGCAGAACCGCCGGATCGAGTTTGCGGTTACCAAGTGATGTTGTGGATTGGGTGAAGAGCAGAAGCTTGCCCTCACCCCAACCCCTCTCCCCCCGGTGGGGGGGGGGGGAGGGGGCGACGAGTGGGCGCGCGGGGGGCCCCACACCCCCGGGGGTGGGTGGGGGGGGTTCGCCACCCCGGTGGGGGCGGGCGCCGCCCCCCCCCCCCCCCGGGGGGTGTGGGGTTGGGGTGAGGGCGCTCTGAAAGCACGCAGTCCCAACCGTTTCACCCCAAATGACCTTCCTGTAACAACCGCTACGGCATAGTGTCCGCATGCTTGATGACCTACAGCGACCGCCCCCTCCGGCGCTGGCAGATGACGACGCACTGTTTCTCGACGTAGACGGCACCTTGCTCGCCTTTGCCGACCACCCGGACAAGGTGGCACCCGACCCGTCCCTGCTCACGCTGCTGGCCAGCGTGCAGCAATGTCTGGGGGGCGCGCTGGCGCTGCTCAGTGGCCGCCCCGTCAGCCAACTGCAGGCGATGTTCGCGCCATTGCGCCTGCCCATGGCTGGCCTGCACGGCGCGCAATTGCTCACTTCCGCCGATGCGTCACCTGCGCAGGCGGATACCGCGCAATGGCTGCACGCATTGCACCAGCGCGCGATGCAGCTGGCGCATGCCCACCCCGGCGTGATGATCGAGAACAAGGGCCAGGCACTGGCCCTGCACTGGCGCAACGCGCCGGATGCTGGCGCGGCCGTGATCACATTCGCCAACGCACAACTACCGCAGCTCCATGACGTGCGCCTGCAACCCGGCAACCACGTCATCGAGTTCGTCGGCAGCGGCCACGACAAGGGCCGCGCCCTGCAGCAACTGATGCAAAACCCGCCTTTCCAAGGCCGGCGCCCGGTCTTCATCGGCGACGACCTGACCGACGAGCACGGCTTCCACGCCGCGCAGCAGCTCGGCGGCATTGGCGTACTTGTCGGCCAGCGCAACGAAAGCGTGGCAGTTGCAGCACTGCCCGACATCACCGCCGTACACGCTTGGCTGCGCGCAGCCATTACCTGACCCACCCGGAGGAAACAGCGACGCCACTGGCGCTCGCGCAACAAGGAGAACGCAATGCAAGACGCCACCCTCGACCTTGGCGTAGTTGGCAATGGCAGTTTCGGCGCACTGATCGACAGGCAGGCGCGCGTAGTCTGGAGCTGCCTGCCCAGCTTCGATGGCGACCCGGCTTTCTGCGCCCTGCTCGGCCCCAACCAGCACCCCGGCGGTGACTTCGGCATCGAGCTCGAGGACTTCCTCGACAGCGAGCAGTCCTACCTCACAAACACTGCGATCCTGCGCACCGTGCTGCGCGATACGCATGGCGGCGCAGTGGAAATCCTCGACTTCGCCCCGCGCTGGCGCCAGAACGATCGCTTCTACCGGCCGGTCAGCCTGATCCGCCAAGTCACGCCGCTGTCGGGCAATCCGCGCATCACGGTGCGCGCTCGGCCGCTGGCCGACTGGGGTGCGCGGCAACCGGAAACCACCTGGGGCAGCAACCATATCCGTTGGTTGCTACCGGATCTGGTGTTGCGCCTGACTACCGATGTGCCCGTGCGCTTCGTCCGCGATGCCCTGCCCTTCGTACTCAATCATCGCGTGCACCTGGTGCTGGGCGTGGACGAATCGCTGAACCGCTCGCTCAGCGGCTACGTACAGGAAGCCATGCAGCGCACCCGCGACTACTGGCGCGAATGGGTGCGCTACCTGTCGGTGCCGCTGGAATGGCAGGACGCGGTGATACGCAGCGCCATCACCTTGAAACTGTGCCAGTACGAGGACAGCGGCGCGATCATCGCGGCGATGACCACCTCCATCCCGGAAGCCCCCGGCAGCAGCCGCAACTGGGACTACCGCTATTGCTGGCTGCGCGATGCCGCCTTCGTGGTGCGCGCGCTCAACCGGCTCGGCGCGACCCGCACCATGGAGCAATTCCTGGGCTACATCTTCAACCTGGCCAGCACCGACGGCAGCCTGCAGCCGCTGTACGGCATCGGCTTCGAGGCCAAGCTCGACGAGGAGGAAGTCGCCTCGTTGTCCGGCTATTGCGGCATGGGCCCGGTACGCCGCGGCAACCTGGCCTGGGTGCAGCGCCAGCACGATGTCTACGGCAGCGTGGTACTGGCCTCCACCCAGCTGTTCTTCGACCAGCGCCTGCAGGACCCGGGCGATGCGCATACCTACGCGCGCCTGGAGCCTCTTGGCGAGCAGGCCTTCGCCCTGCATGACGTGCCGGATGCGGGACTGTGGGAATTCCGTGGCCGCACCGAAGTGCATACCTATACCAGCGCGATGTGCTGGGCGGCCTGTGATCGGCTGTCCAAGATCGCAACCCGCTTGAAGCTGGATGGCCGCGCCGTCTACTGGCGCGAACGGGCCAACCAGATCCACGCGCGGATCATGCACGAAAGCTGGAATGAGCAGCTTGGTCACTTCACCGACACCTTTGGTGGTCATCGGCTGGATGCATCCTTGTTGTTGCTGGCCGACATCGGCTTCATCGATGCCAAGGACGCGCGCTTCATCGCCACGGTCGAGGCCATCGGCCGCGATCTGAAGCATGGCAATGCCTTGTACCGCTACACCGCGCCAGATGATTTCGGCACACCGGAAACCAGCTTCACGATCTGCACCTTCTGGTACATCGACGCACTGGCAGCGATCGGGCGGATGGACGAAGCGCGCGAGATGTTCGAGATCCTGCTGCAGCAGCGCAATCATCTGGGCCTGCTATCCGAAGACCTAGCCTTCGATGGCAAGGCCTGGGGCAATTTCCCGCAGACCTACTCGCATGTGGGCTTGGTGATCGCTGCGATGCGCTTGTCGCGCAGCTGGCAGGAGGCGTCGTGAGCCGACTGGTGGTGGTCTCCAACCGCGTGGCATTACCAGGCGAAAACCGCGCTGGCGGGCTGGCCACCGGTCTGTTGGCGGCGCTCAGCGAACGCGGCGGTTTGTGGTTTGGCTGGAGTGGACGCAGCGTCAATGTCGACAGCGGTGCCCTGCATGAAGCGCAGGATGGGCCGATCCGCTATTTGACGATGGACCTGTCCAAGAACGATCTGGACAGCTACTACAACGGCTTTTCCAACCGCGCCTTGTGGCCGCTGCTCCACTTCCGCCTGGATCTTGTCGACTACGACCGGCGCAAGCGCGAGGGTTACTGGAAGGTCAATAGACTGTTTGCCGATACGCTGGCTCCACTGCTACGCGACGACGATACGGTGTGGATCCACGACTACCACCTGATCCCATTGGCGGCGTTGCTGCGCGAGCGTGGTATCGCCTGCAGGATTGGCTTCTTCCTGCATGTGCCGGTTCCCTCGGCCGACCTCATCCAGGCCCTGCCCGACCACCGCTCACTGTTCTCGGCGTTGTATTCGTACGACCTGCTCGGCTTCCAGACCCGCCGTGACGTCGACCGCTTCCAGTCCTATGTGCGCCTGTTCGGCGGCGGCACGTTGATCGACAGCGACTGGATCAAGGCACCCGACGGTCGCCGCGTGCGCACCTCCGCATTCCCGATCGGCATCGATACCGAACACATCGCGCGGCAGGCCCGCAGCGCGGCCAGCAACAAGCCGGTGCGCGACCTGCGGCAGAGCCTGCAGCACCGCAAGCTGGCAATCGGTGTGGACCGGCTGGATTACTCCAAGGGCCTGCCGGAACGTTTCCACGGCTTTGAACGATACCTGCAGCGCTATCCGCAGCAGAAAGGCGATATGACCTTTCTGCAGATCGCACCGGTATCCCGTGGCAGCGTCAACGAGTACCGCAAGCTGCGTGGCGATCTGGAGCGTCTGGCCGGGCATATCAACGGCGGCCATGCCGAAGCCGATTGGACACCGCTGCGCTACGTCAACCAGAACTACGCACACAGCACCCTGACCGGGTTCTATCGGCAGGCGGCAGTCGGCTTGGTAACGCCGCTGCGCGACGGCATGAACCTGGTCGCCAAGGAGTACATCGCTGCGCAGGACCCCGACAACCCGGGCATGTTGGTGTTGTCGCTATTGGCTGGCGCGGCGGATGAATTGAAGCAGGCGCTGCTGGTCAATCCGCACGATCTGGATGGTGTTGCCGATGCGATAGCGACGGCTGCAAACATGCCGCTGGCAGAGCGGATCGAGCGCTGGCGGGCGATGATGGAGCATCTGCGTACGCATGATATCCACCGCTGGCGGCGGGATTATCTGTTGGCATTGGAGGGGGTTTAGGTCTGGAGCAGGGGCAAGAGCTTGCCCTCACCCCAACCCCTCTCCCGCAGGCGGGAGAGGGGCTAGTGCACTACGAGCGCAAGCAATGCGAGCCCCTCTCCCGTTTACGGGAGAGGGGTTGGGGTGAGGGGAAGCTCCTGGCAAGCAGAACCCAACCCACTCAATCCAAAAACCGCCCGCGTTGCTCCGCCGTCGGCAGAAAACAGCTCTCATGCCGCCCAAACCAGCGGTAGCGATTCCGCGCCAGCCAGCGATACGCAGGATCCCGCACGACAGCCGGCAACACCCGCGCAAGCCCAGCCAAGCGCCAAGCTCCACCCAATCCGGTCACCACCCGCAGAATCGCGTCTGTATCGGTGTAAGCAACACCATCAGAAACCAGCAGGAACGACAACGGATCGTCCGGATCCAGCCCGTGCGCAGCCAACAGCGCCCGCCCCTGCCCGCCCTGCATCGCCGCGAACCGGTAGCGACCGGCCCGATCGAACCGCAGCAGGAAACGCACCCAGCGGCTGCACAACGCGCAGACGCCATCAAACACGATTACCGCCGGCTCAGCCACGCACTTCCTCCGGCAACAGCCACCCTTCGTACCGGATCAGCCGCCCGATCAACGGCATCGACACATCCACCAGGAATTCATAGCGCCCGGCATGCTCACGCTCGCGGCACTGCACCTGCGCGAACCAGCGCGTCGGCAACGGCAACACACCGAATGCCCAGGCACGCTCGGCCCGCCACAGGATCTGGCCAGCTTCTTCGCGCAATCCGAAACGGAAGCGCACCGCGCCAAGCTGCTCGAACAGTTGTCCATCGCGCTGCCACAAGCGCGAAGCCATGCGCGCGGGGCCGAATCGGCGGTTCCAGCGTTCTCCGCTGGCATCAACCACGAACTCCACCGTCACCGGCACGCTGGAGGTTGGCGGCAGCCGCGCCAGCCAGGCGCAGGGCGCGACCAGCCAATGGCTGCCGCGCAGCACCTCGCCCTGCCCGTTCCAGCGCTGACGCGCAGGGATCGAGTGCAGCGCACGCACCTGCGGGGCCAAACGTTCAAACGCAGGACCCAGCACCTGTGCGAACAGCGGCGTGGTCAAGGCTCCATCCACACCAGGGTGGCGATACGGCCGCTGCGTTGGTCGCGACGGTGCGAGAACCAGCGCTGCGGGTCGGCCATGGTGCACAGGTCGCCGCCGTGGATCGCGGACGACTGCACGCCTGCAGCAACCAATCGCTGCCGCGCCAGCCCGGGGAGGTCCACTTTCCAGTGGCCAGGCCGGGTCGCAGTGAAGTGGCTCTCAGCGGCGCTGGAATGCGCCAGGAAGGCCTCGCGCACGTCCACGCCGACCTCGTACAGGGCCGGCCCTGCCGCGGGCCCTATCCACGCTACCAGCGCCTCGGCGGGCGTGTGCATCGCGGCCAGCGTGTTCTCCAGCATGCCGCGCGCCAATCCACCCCAGCCGGCATGGGCTGCCGCCACTTCGCTGCCGTCGCGGGCGGCGAACACCACCGGCAGGCAGTCAGCGGTGAGGATGGCCAGCACCACGCCGGGCACCGAGGTCACCGAGGCATCGGCGGTTGGCTCGGCGTCCAGCCCCTGCGCCTGCGGTGGCGCGTCGAAACGCAGCGCCACGCTGCTGTGCACCTGGCGCAACCAGTGCGCCGCAGACGGCAGCTTCGCCAGTTGATGCAGTTCATCGCGGTTGCGCTGCACCTGGGCCGGATCGTCGCCATCGGCGGCGGTCCGGTTACCCAGGTTGAAACTGTCAAACGGGAGCTGCGAGCCGCCTGCGCCATGGCGCATCGTGGTGAAGGCCCGCACCCCTGGGGGCGCGGGCCAGTCGGCCAGCCACAGCGGACTCGCCTCCGCCATTACCAGCGGCCCCGCTCGCGCTCGGCGAAGGCCTTGGAGTCCTCACGCAGCGCCTTCATCAGCGCCAGCAGATCGGCCGGTACCGGTGCGGTGTTGCTGATCGTCTCGCCGGTGATCGGGTGCTGGAACTCCAGCGTCTCGGCGTGCAGGGCCTGGCGCTTGAAGCCGCGCAGTGCCGCGACCAGCTCGTCGGTGGCGCCCTTGGGCAGCTTCAGCGAGCCGCCATACAGCGGGTCACCGACGATGGCGTGCTTCAGGTGCGCCATGTGCACGCGGATCTGGTGCGTACGGCCGGTTTCCAGGCGGCATTCCAGCGCTGTGTGGGCGCGGAAGCGTTCGCGCAGGCGGTAATGGGTCACCGCTTCCTTGCCGTCCTCGCGCACGCCCATCTTCAGGCGGTCGCGCGCATGGCGGTCGATCGGGGCATCAGCGGTACCGCCGGAGACCAGCGCGCCGACCACCACCGCCAGGTACTGGCGATGCACCTCGCGCGCGGACAGCTGCTCGACCAGCGCGGTCTGCGCCTGCACGGTACGGGCCACCACCATGACGCCGCTGGTGTCCTTGTCGAGGCGGTGGACCACGCCGGCGCGCGGCACCTTGGCGATGTCCGGGTCCCGGAACAGCAGCGCGTTGAGCAGGGTGCCGCTGGGGTTGCCGGCGCCGGGGTGGACCACCAGGCCGGCCGGCTTGTCGATCACGAACACATGCTCGTCCTCGTACAGGACCGACAAGGGGATGTCCTCTGGCAAGGCATGGACTTCGACCTCCAGCACCGCATTCAGGGTGGCGATCTCCCCACCGCGGACCGGGTCGCGCGGGCGCACGGGCTCGCCATCGAGCAGAACTGCGCCGGATTTGATCCATTCGGTCAGGCGCGAACGGGAGAATTCGGGGAACAATTCGGCCAGGACCGCATCGAAGCGACGACCGGCGGCGGAATCGGGAACCTGCGCGTGGCGCGGGCTGGAAGAGGTGTTCTCGGACATGGGCAAAGACCGGCTAAAGACGAAATTATGGGGTCCAGGCGACAACAGTCAGTCGCAGGACAGGCCACTAGGCTATCATCGCCCCTTCGTATTCCTGCCGCGTCCTGCCCTGAACCCATGATCCGACGCTCTTCGCTGCTGTCCGCGCCCGTCCGCCTCACCGCCCTGCTGCTGGTTTTGGTCTTCGTCGCCACTGGTTGCCACCGCGGCGCCAAGAAGGACGCCGATGAAGGCGCGCCGGTCGAACAACTGTTTGAAAAGAGCCACAAGCTGATGGAGGGCGGCAACTGGTCCGGCGCCGAAACCAGCTTCAAGCGCTTGATTGCACAGTACCCTTACGGCCCGTACACCGAGCAGGCGATGATCGAAAGCGCCTACGCCCAGTACAAGGCCGGCAAGAACGATGACGCCGTGTCGAGCATCGATCGCTTCATCCGCACCTACCCGACCCACCGCAACATCGCGTATCTGTACTACCTGCGCGGTCTTGCCAACGGCAACCGCGATACGGTTTTCCTGCGCCGCGTATGGTCGCTGGACCCAAGCCGCCGCGATCTGTCGACCCCGCGCCAGGCCTATGCCGATTTCAACATCGTCACCGAGCGCTACCCGAACAGCCGTTATGCCGCCGATGCGCGCCAGCGCATGGTCGAACTGCGCGATGTGTTCGCCCAGCATGAGCTTGATGACGCCCTGTACTACGCCCGTCGCGGCGCCTGGGTATCCGTGGTTGGCCGCGCCAACTACCTGCTGGAGACCTACCCGCAGAGCGCCTTCCAGTACGACGCCGTCGCGCTGCTCGGTGAGGCCTACACCAACCTTGGCAACAAGACCCTGGCCGACGACGCCCGCCGTGTGCTGCAGCTGAACCAGCCGGAGCACCCGTGGCTGGCCGGCAACTGGCCGAAGTACCCGTGGATGATCCGCAAGCTGAACCCGTTCGCAGGTGAGCGCTCGGTGGCCACCGGCCAGAGCAACGCCACGATGAACCGCGGCAAGTAAGCTGCTTCGGTAGTGGTGGTAATAGAAAGGGGCCGTTGGGCCCCTTTCTTGTTTTCGGGATTCGGCAGCGGGGAGTTGAGAGCTTTGGCTTTGGCTTTGGCTTTGGCTGTGGCTGTGGCTGTGGCTGTGGCTGTGGCTTTGCCTTTGGCCTTGACACTCCCTTCTCCCGCTTGCGGGGGAAGGTGCCCGGAGGGCGGATGGGGGGAGCTTTGGCCTTTGGCCTTTGGCCTTTGGCCTTTGGGCTTTGGGCTTTGGGCTTTGGGCTTTGGGCTTTGGGCTTTGGGCTTTGGAACTCCGGCAGTCGTTGCTCAGGTTCACCATCCCGGCTTCGCCCTGCCCTCACCCCAACCCCCGCTCCGCGCCCCGGCCCTTGCGCTGGCGCAAGGTCGTTCAAGGAGCAGCGAACCAGTGGTTCGCAAGCTGCTCCTCTCACCCCGCAAGCGGGAGAGGGGCTAGCAGTGCGCGCACTGGCAGTACGCCCAAAAAAAGCGGCCCCGTCTCCAGGGCCGCTCCACATCACTCAAACAACCTCAAACTCAGAAGCTCTGCGTGTAACGCATATACAACTGCCGACCGTAGCCGTTGTACAGATAGTTGTTGAAGTTGGTCGGCGAGTACGCCACGTCGTACACCGGCGCCTTGTTGGTCAGGTTGCGCACGCCCAGCGAGATGCTCGCCTTCCACGGAGTGTTGTAAGCGAATTGCAGG
The DNA here is from genome assembly GCF_056760015.1 of Stenotrophomonas sp. STEN029. Lineage (NCBI taxonomy): Bacteria > Pseudomonadati > Pseudomonadota > Gammaproteobacteria > Lysobacterales > Lysobacteraceae > Stenotrophomonas > Stenotrophomonas sp. STEN029. The sequence goes on from NZ_JBRREC010000009.1 coordinate 61,784, forward strand.
TCATGGGTGATGTAGGCCCCGCCGCAACGCTTCACGTAACCCTCGGACTTCAACTCCGAGCAGCTGTAATCGCCCTGGTAGTAGTCCACGTAGTAACCCGGCTCGTAGCCGATCATGTTCATGGTCCAGGCCACACTCCAATCGCCGCGCTCCCAGCGCGTGTTGAGGTTGGCACGCCATTCCGGATAACCGCTGGTGCCCACGTATTCGTCCGAACCGTAGCGACTGTCCACCTTGTAGCTGTGGGTCCAGGAACCCTGCAACGACGACGTCAGCTTGCCCCAGTTGTCGAAGTCGAACTGGGTGCGGATGTTGAGGTCCACACCATCGGTCTTGACCAGACCTTCATTGCCGTAGCCGGCATATACCGACTGGATCGAACCGTCGGTATTGCGCACCACCGACAGGTTGTCCGGCAGGAACTGGCCCAGCTCGGTACGGTTGATCACCGTCTGCGCGGAATACCACTTGATCTGGTTCTCGATCTTGGTATTCCAGTAGTCGACAGTGACATTGGCCCATGAGAACGGGTCATACACCACGCCAAAGCTGAACTGCTTGGACGTCTCGGCCTTCAGGTCCGGATTGGCGACATGGTAGCCATTGATCTGGATCGAGCTGGAAGCAGCCAAGCCGTAAGCCAGCGCCGTGGCTTCATCGGTCACCGTATCGGCAGAGAACGCGGTCTGCTGGTTCAGCGCCTGCAAGGTGGGCGCGCGGAAGCCTTCACCGTAGGAGGTACGGAAGGTCAGGTTCTGCAACGGCTGGTAGCGCAGCGACAGCTTGGGAGAGGTAGCGTCACCAAAGTCCGAATAATGGTCGTAACGCAGCGCCACGTCCGCCGAGAAATTGTTGAAGATCGGCAGGCTCCACTCGGCATAGACCGAACTCAGCGTGCGATCACCCCAGGCCGAGTTGCCGGAGGAACCACCAACATTGCCGGCGGCAGACTGCTGGTCGTAGATGTCCGAGTAGTCATGCTTGCTGTACTCGCCGCCGACCGCCAGCGCCGACACGCCGCCGGGCAACTCGAACAGATCCGTGGTCAACTGCGCGTTGACCTCCTGCTGCTTGTAGTAGGTATTGCGGTTGATGGTGGTGGCGATGGCGTCCAGCACCGCAGCCGAGTTGGAGTACGGATCAAACACGTTGTACTCGCCCGATTCGAAATATTTCTCCGCCACCGGGATGTTCACGTAGTTGTAGCCGGTGATGGTTGCGCGCGACTCATTGCTGCGCACGCCGAAATCAACCGCGGTGCTGTCAGTCAGCTGACCATGCAGGCTGAGGTTGACGTCATGGCTGTTCTCGTCGGTATAGGTGAAGCGATTACCCAAGGCGGCGAAGCGGTGCTTGATGTAAGCATCCTGGCCGGTGGTGTTGTTCGGGCTGTCGGCGCTGACGAAGATGCTTTCCGGCACCGGCGCGTAGACGCTGTCGCTGTTCTTGCGGTTGACGTAGATATCGGCGTTGACGGTCCAGACATCATCGATGCTGTACTCGCTGCGCAGGAACAGGTTCTTGTTCTTGATGCTGGCGGTATCAGCCATGTCGCCGACATAGTTGTACAGGCAGCTGGTACGGCCCGAGCTGCTGGTGCTCTCGTAGAAATTGGTGCCCGAGCAACCACCCGGCACCACCGAGCTGTTGTTGGTGTAGAGGTTGGAGCCGGGAATGGTGCTGCCATCGGCGGCCGTCAGCACATTGAGGTAGTTATTGGAATACGAGGAGCCAGCCACCGTATCGGACCACGGATAGTCGCGCACGAAGCTGATCTTCTGGTTGGTGTAGGAGATACCACCCATCACCGAGCCACGCTCACCTGCGGCACCAAACAGCACCGAGCCTTCCGATGCATCGCCACCGTACTTGTTGTCGGTGATGCCAGCGCTGACCTGGAACCCTTCGTAGTTCTTGCGAGTGATCACATTGACCACGCCACCAATGGCGTCGGCACCGTAGATCGCCGAAGCGCCGTCGGTCAGCACTTCGATGCGCTCCACTGCTGCCGCCGGAATCGAACTCAGGTCCTGCCCTTCGCCGGTCAACGGCGACACTGCCGCGCGGCGGCCGTCGATCAGGATCAGGGTACGACCTTCGCCCAGCCCGCGCAGGCTCAAGCCCGCGAACGATTGCGCCGAGCTGCCGGAGCTCGGCACGAACGAACCAAAGGAGTTGAAACTGGAGCTCTGCAGGATGTCGGCCACAGTGGCCTTTCCGCTTACTTCGATGTCCTCGCGGCCGATCACGGTAATCGGCAATGCACCTTCCACGTCTGCACGCTTGATGCGCGAACCGGTGATCTCGATGCGGTCCAGCGTGGTGGCGTTGCCGTTCGCTTGAGTTTCCTGCGCCAGCGTTGTTCCGCTGATGGACAGGCCAATGGCAACAACCAGGGCGCCCCGGCGCAGGCCGGAGTTCAACTTATTCTTTTTCATTGTTAGCGTGTTCCAGATGAAGAAGGACACGTCCTGATCGCTCAGAACCGTTACTGGGACGCTGCGCTGGATGACACCAATCGCATCGGCCTGACGGAAAATTAACGATCGAATTTCGCCGCTGTTTTTCGCTGCGTGGCAGCAGGCACGGTGATTCTTGTCATGCCGTGTCAGCCGGCCTCAAACGCGCCATGTGCGGCGCATGCATGCATAAAAAATGCCACTGACAGTGCAGTGGCAAGGAGAGAGAGATGAACCGGTGTTTTCTTGTGGCTCCATCCTGCACCCCCAACATGTTGAGAATTTGTCTAAAACCGACTTTATTTCGTGCACAGATTGCTGGATTGCCACACGTCAGGCGCCATCCAACCCGAACTGACATGGACCACCACATCCGCATCAGGGAAAGCGCACACTCAACGCGGCCTGAGAGGTCACAGTCCCAATGCGAGACAGACGGAAGGGGCCTGCTGGCCCCTTCCGTTTTCACCTGTCGGCGGCCAGACGATCAGCCGCGATAGCCATTGGTGATGGGATAGCGGCGCTCGCGGCCAAAAGCACGCCGCGACACCTTCGGTCCCGGCGCAGCCTGATGGCGCTTCCATTCGCTGATCCGCACCAGCTTCAGCACCCGGTCCACGACGTCCGGCGCATAACCGGCAGCAACAATGTCCTCGCGCGACTGTTCCTGGTCAATGAAGCGGTACAGGATGCCATCCAGTACATCGTAGGCCGGCAGTGAGTCCTGGTCGGTCTGGTTTTCCCGCAGCTCGGCCGAGGGTGCGCGGCTTATCACCGCGGGCGGAATCACCGGCGCGCCACCCACGGTATTGCGCCACTTGGACAGGCCGTAGACCTCCGTCTTGTACAGGTCCTTCAGCGGCGCATAGCCGCCGCACATGTCGCCGTAGATGGTGGCGTAGCCCACCGCGTACTCGCTCTTGTTGCCAGTCGTGAGCACCAGGCCGCCAAACTTGTTGCTCAACGCCATCAGGATCACGCCCCGGCTGCGCGACTGCAGGTTTTCTTCGGTGACATCGGCCGCCTGCCCTTCGAACATGGCCGACAACGACTGCATCAAGCCCCGGAACGCCGGCTCGATCGGCACCGTCTCCAGCTTTACACCGAGCGCACGGCATTGCTCCACCGCCAGGTCATTGGACAGGTCAGCGGTATAGCGCGACGGCATGCTGACTGCGGTGACGTTGTCGGCACCCAGCGCATCGACCGCCATCGCCAGCACCAGCGCCGAGTCGATGCCCCCTGACAGCCCCAGCCATACCTTGCTGAAACCGTTCTTGCCGCAATAGTCCTGAATGCCGCGGGTAACCGCGCGCCAGGCCAATGCATCCATGCTTTCATCGCCATCATCGATCCAGCGCAGCGGCATGAAATTGCGCCCAGCGACGTTGTATTCGACCACCAGCATTTCTTCGGTGAACGCCACGGCAGCCGGATGCACGGTGCCATCGCCATCGGCCACGACCGAAGCGCCATCAAACACCACCGCATCCTGGCCACCAACGGTGTTGACATACGCGATGGCCGCGCCGCTCTCGCGGCTGCGCTCGGCCAGCAGCGCATCGCGCTGGGCGTGCTTGCCACGTTCGTATGGCGAGGCGTTGGGCACCAGCACCAGTTCGGCGCCCGCTTTGACAGTGGCGGCCAGCGGTTCGGCGAACCACAGGTCTTCACATATCACCAGGCCCAATTTCACACCGTTGACCTCGAACACACAGTTGCCACCGTCCGGGTCCACGTCGAAGTAGCGTCGTTCGTCGAACACGGCGTAGTTGGGCAGCTCGCGCTTGCGGTAAGTAGTGGCGACGGCACCATCACGCAGCACACTGGCGGCGTTGTAGACCACCGCACCGACGCTCTGCGGCCAGCCCACCACAGCGACGATGCCCTGCACTTCGGCCGCGACCCTTGCCAAAGCCTGCTCGCAGCTGCTCAGGAAGCCGGGGCGCATCAGCAGGTCTTCCGGCGGATAGCCGCTGATGGCAAGTTCCGGGAACAGCACCACATCGGCACCGTATTCGTCACGCGCCTCCTGCATCAGTTCGATGATGCGGCTGGCGTTGCCGTCCACGTCCCCGACCGGGAAATCGAACTGGGCCAGGGCGATGCGTAGCGATTCGGACATATCAACAACCTTCTGCTTGGCCCCGCACCCTGCGGGGGCTTGGTGTTACCGATGCCGCACGCAGGATGCTTTCGCAGACCGCGGCGGTATGGCTCAGGGCCTCATTATTCCAGAAGCGCAGCACGCGGTAGCCGTTGCGTTGCAGGAAGGCGTCGCGATGGGGGTCGTTGGGGTCGGATGCGTGTTGGCCGCCGTCGAGTTCGATGACCAGTTTTTTGCTCCAGGCAGACGAAATCCACGACATAAGGCCCGATGGGGTGTTGCCGCCGGAACTTGAAGCCGACCAGGTGGCGGCCCCTGAGGAAATACCAGATGCGCCGCTCGGCATCGGTCATACGCCGGCGCAGGGCTCGGGCGCTGTTGGTTTTGCTGCCTTTGCGCATGGTTGCCTCCTTTGCAGGGAGACGATTACCTGGCAAGGCGGTGGTTGAAATCAGGGAAAGCGCGCTTTTGGATGTAACGATTTTGGGCTTTTGGGGCCCTGCCTTCGAGGTGACAGATAGCGATAGGAGAGGCTAATGGCAAGAAGCCAGAGCTTCCCCTCACCCCTACCCCTCTCCCGCAGGCGGGAGAGGGGAAAGCAACTGCCAGAGCTAGAACCAGAGCCACAGCCACACCCACACCCACAGCCAGAGCCAGAGCCAGAGCCAAGGCCACAGCCAAAGCCACAGCCAAAACCAAAGCCAAAGCCAAAGCCAAAGCCAAAACTAAAACCAAAGCCAAAGCCAGAGCCAGAGCCAGAGCCAGAGCTGAAGTCAAAGCTACAGCCAGTGCAAAAGATGAGCTTTAGCCAATGATCTAACGTCGACGTGGACTTCAACTCTGGCCGTGGCTTGAGCCCCGACCGCGGCTTTGGCTTTGGCTTTAGCTTTGGCTTTAGCTTTGGCTTTAGCTTTGGCTTTAGCTTTAGCTTTGGCTTTGGCTTTGGCTTTGGCTTTAGCTTTAGCTTTGGCTGTGGCTGTGGCTTCGGCTGTCCCCTCTCCCGCCTGCGGGAGAGGGGTAGGGGTGAGGGCAGGCTCTTGGACGTTGCTTCTGTTCTTGGCTTTTACCCCCGATCACCCAACCCCAAAAACAAGAAAGGCCACCCGAAGGTGGCCTTTCTCAAATCACTGAAGCGCAGTCTTACTTGACCAGCTTCGCGATGGCAGCGCCCAGGTCGCCCGGCGAACGGACGGTGACAACGCCAGCAGCTTCCATCGCCGCGAACTTGCCCTCAGCCGTGCCCTTGCCGCCCGATGCGATCGCACCAGCGTGGCCCATGCGCTTGCCGGCCGGAGCCGAAGCACCTGCGATGAAGCCGACAACCGGCTTCTTCACGTGGTTCTTGATGTACTCGGCACCGGCTTCTTCAGCGTCGCCACCGATTTCGCCAACCATGATGATGCCTTCGGTCTGCGGGTCTTCGTTGAACAGCTTCAGGCAGTCAACGAAGTTCAGGCCGTTGATCGGGTCGCCGCCGATGCCGATGCAGGTCGACTGGCCCAGGCCCACTTCCGTGGTCTGCTTGACCGCTTCATAGGTCAGGGTGCCCGAACGCGACACGATGCCGATCTTGCCCGGCATGTGGATGTGGCCCGGCATGATGCCGATCTTGCACTCGCCCGGGGTGATCACGCCGGGGCAGTTCGGCCCGATCAGCACGGTGTCCGGATGCGAACGGGTCAGCACGTTCTTGACGCGCAGCATGTCCAGCACCGGGATGCCTTCGGTGATGCAGACGATGACCTTGATGCCGGCAGCAGCGGCTTCCAGGATCGCGTCAGCCGCGTACGGCGGCGGCACGTAGATGACCGAAGCATTGGCGCCGGTGCTCTGCACGGCATCGGCCACGGTGTTGAACACCGGCAGGTCGATGTGGGTGGTGCCACCCTTGCCCGGGGTCACGCCGCCGACAACCTGGGTGCCGTACTCGATCATCTGAGTGGCGTGGAAGGTGCCCTGCTGGCCGGTAAAGCCCTGCACGATCACCTTGGTGTTCTTGTTGATCAAAACTGACATTGGATTTCCTTCGGTGTCGGATCAGGCGGCGTTCTTGACAGCTTCAACGATCTTCTTGGCGCCATCGTTGATGTTGTCAGCCGGGATGATGGCCATGCCGCTGTCACGCAGCAGCTGCTTGCCTTCTTCCACGTTGGTGCCTTCCAGGCGCACCACCACCGGAACCTTGACGCCAACTTCCTTCACGGCGGCGATGATGCCTTCGGCAATCATGTCGCAGCGGACGATGCCGCCGAAGATGTTGACGAAGATGCCTTCGACCTTGTCCGAGGACAGGATCAGCTTGAAGGCTTCAATGACGCGCTGCTTGTTGGCACCGCCGCCCACGTCCAGGAAGTTCGCCGGCTCGCCGCCGTTGAGCTTGATGACGTCCATGGTGGCCATGGCCAGGCCTGCGCCGTTGACCATGCAGCCGATGTTGCCGTCCATGGTGACGTAGTTGATGTCCAGCTCCGAAGCGATCACTTCGGTCGGGTCTTCCTGGGTCTTGTCGCGCATGGCGACCAGCGCCTTCTGGCGGAACGCGGCGTTGTCGTCGCTGTCGAACTTGCCGTCCAGCGCGTACAGGTTGCCGTCGTCCAGGATGGCCAGCGGGTTGATTTCAACCAGCGCCAGGTCCTTTTCGTTGAACAGGCGGTACAGGTTGACCATGATGCTGGCGAACTGGCCAGCCTGCTTGGCGGTCAGGCCCAGCTTGAAGCCGAAATCACGACCGTGGTAACCCTGCACGCCTTCAACGAAATCGACGTTGAGCGAGTGGATCAGTTCCGGGGTCTCGGCAGCAACCTGCTCGATCTCCACGCCGCCTTCCGAAGAAGCGATGTAGGTGATGGTCTTGGTGCCACGGTCAACCAGCACCGACAGGTACAGCTCCTTGACGATCTCACCGGCGGTGGTCACCAGCACCAGGTTGACCGGCAGCTCGACGCCTGCGGTCTGGTAGGTGGCCATCTTGGTGCCGAGCATCTTGGCCGCAGCGGCCTTGACGTCGTCGGTGGTCTTGCAGAACTTGACGCCGCCAGCCTTGCCGCGGCCGCCAGCGTGGATCTGGGCCTTGACCATCCAGGGGCCTTGGCCCAGCGACTGGGCAGCAGCTACAGCCTCGTCCGGGGTCGCAGCGACCTTGCCGGCCGGGACCGGGATGCCGTATTCGGCAAGCAGTTGTTTTGACTGGTACTCGTGGAAATTCATGCGTCACCGTGGGAATAGGAACGACCGCACGCATCTCCTCGGGCCCCGGCTTGGGGGCGCCGGCAAGGACTGCGGCGGGCCCACTATTGTGGCCGAGCCAGCGCCGGGGCGCAAAGAAGTCTGTACAAATGGCCAAGCGCGGCATGTTTTCTGGCTATTTTTCAGCAACTTGCCTCTGAATAGGGGGCGCCGCGCGCGCGTCGTACAGCAGCCCGTGCGCACCTATACTTGGTGGGTTAACGCTTGGATAGGAGTTCCGGCTTGGCCCCCAGCACCTCGCTCATAGACCGCATCGAATCGATACCGCGTCGCGAGCTGTATTTCTTCGCGCTGTACCGGGTGCTGATCGCCACCCTGCTGGCCGCGCTGGTCTTCAGCCCGCTGACGCCGTTCGCTGGCGAGGCGCACCAGCTGCAGCTGGCCGAAGCCGTCACCATCCTCTATCTGCTGGTCGCACTCGCGCTGTTGGCCTGGGGCCGCAACGAGCGCTGGTTGCAACCGATCGTGTTCGGCAGCCTGCTGGTCGACATCACCGCAGCCACCCTGCTGAGCCATGCCCTGCCCGGCGCCAGCGCCGGCATCTCGATGTCGCTGCTGTTCAACATCGCCGCGGCGGCCCTGTTGCTGCCGCTGTCGCGCGCCATGCTGCTGGCGCTGCTCGCCGCTGCCGCCAGCGTCAGCGAATACGTGTGGCAGGCATTCGAAGGCAGCGACAACCTGCGTACGCTGGCCGAGCTGGCGATGTTCGTCACCAGCTATCTTGCACTGGCCTTCATCGCCTACCAGATCGGCAGCCGCACCCGCCGCACCCAGCAGTTGGCCGACCAGCGCGGCGCCGAGGTGGCCAACCTGTTCGAAGTGAACGAACTGATCATCCGCCGCATGCGTACCGGCGTGCTGGTGGTGGACACCAACGGCCAGATCACCCTCGCCAACGAAGCGGCGACCGCCCTGCTCGGTGACATGGAGGGCGCGCTGGCCACCGAGCGTGTCGCCCTGAACATCGCGTCGCCTGAACTGGCGCGGCGCCTGCAACGCTGGCGCAATGGCTGGCATGAAGACGAACAACCGCTGCAACTGGCCCCGGAGCAGGCCGAAGTACTACCGCGCTTTGCTCGCCTGCTGGCCGACAGCGACATGTCGCTGATCTTCCTGGACGACACCACCGTGGTCTCGCGCCGGGCCGAATCACTGACCCTGTCCACCCTTGGCCGGTTCTCGGCCAGCCTGGCGCATGAGATCCGCAACCCGCTGGCAGCCATCAACTATGCCACCCAGCTGTTGGAGGAGTCCGAGGACATAGGCGAGGCCGACCGGCGCCTGCTGCAGATCATCCATCATCAATGCCAACGCACCAACGGCATCGTCGAGAGCGTGCTGGCGCTGGCCCGACGCGAACGGGCAAATCCCGAGAATCTGGACCTGGCCGCCTTCGTCCGCCGTTTCGTGATCGAATACCGGCAGACCCTGTCATTGGAGAACGACAGCCTGGAAGCGGTGATCCGCGAGCCATCGGTGATAGCGATGATCGACCCCCGGCACCTGCACCAGGTGTTGACCGCGCTGGTCCACAACGCCCTCAAATATGGCCGGATCGCCGACGAACCGGCACGGATCCGCATCCGTGTCGCCTCGGCCGACCGCAACGCGGTCATCGACATCATGGACCGCGGCCCGGGCATTCCTGATGCCATCGCCAGCCAGCTGTTCCGGCCGTTCTACACCACCTCCGAACATGGCACCGGCCTGGGCCTGTACATCGCCCGCGAGCTTTGCCGGGCCAACCAGGCCCAGTTGGACTATGTGTCGATTCCCGCTGGCGGTGCCTGCTTCCGGCTGACCCTGAGCGTCCCGAAAACCGCGTTCGCCCGCGGCGAGCGCCAATGAGCGGTTTCTGGATGCAATCGTTTGTAGACACACCTCCACCTCGGCTATCGTTCCATTCATGAACGCAACACATAGCGCCCTGATCGTCGATGACGAACGCGACATCCGCGAGCTGCTGGTCCTTACCCTTGGCCGGATGGGCTTACGGATCAGTACCGCCGCCAACCTCGCCGAGGCCCGGGAACTGCTGGCCAGCAACCATTTCGACCTGTGCCTGACCGACATGCGCCTGCCCGACGGCAATGGCATCGAGCTGGTCACCGAGATCAACCGCGACCATCCTTCCACTCCCGTGGCGATGATCACTGCCTTTGGCAGCATGGACCTGGCGGTGGAAGCCCTGAAAGCCGGCGCCTTCGATTTCGTCAGCAAGCCGGTGGACATCAATGTGCTGCGCGGCCTGGTCCGGCATGCCATCGAATTGAACAACGAAGCCCGTCCCAGCACCCCGCCACCGCCGGAAAACGCCACCCGTCTGCTCGGTAGCTCGCCGGCAATGGATGAGCTGCGCGCCACCATCAGCAAAGTCGCACGCAGCCAGGCACCGGTCTATATCCTGGGCGAATCGGGCGTCGGCAAGGAACTGGTCGCCCGTACCATCCACGACCAGGGCGCGCGCGCGGCCGGCCCGTTCATCCCGGTCAACTGCGGTGCCATCCCCAGCGAACTGATGGAGAGCGAGTTCTTCGGCCATCGCAAGGGCAGCTTCACCGGCGCCCACGCCGACAAGCCCGGCCTGTTCCAGGCAGCCAGTGGCGGCACTTTGTTCCTGGATGAAGTGGCCGAACTGCCACTGCAGATGCAGGTCAAGCTGCTGCGCGCAATCCAGGAAAAATCGGTACGCCCGGTAGGCGCCGCCACCGAAGTCACCGTGGACGTGCGCATCCTCTCGGCCACCCACAAAGACCTGGGCACACTGGTACAGGACGGGCGCTTCCGCCACGACCTGTACTACCGCATCAACGTCATTGAATTGCGGGTACCACCGCTACGCGAACGCCGCGGTGACCTGCCGCAACTCGCGAGCACCATCCTGAATCGTCTGGCGCTGGCACAGGGGCAAAAGCCACCACGACTGGCGGCGTCGGCACTGGAGGCCTTGGATGCCTACTCCTTCCCGGGCAATGTGCGCGAACTGGAGAACATCCTTGAGCGCTCACTGGCCCTGGCGGACAGCGACTGCATCGACGCCAGCGACCTGCGCTTGCCACAGCCGCAAAGCGCCACGCCACGCGTTCCCAGCAGCGAGCCCCCGGCACCTGCTGCCGTCCCCCAGGAAGCCGTTGTCGACATCGACCCGGCCAGCGCCGCCCTGCCCTCCTACATCGAGCAGATGGAACGCACGGTGATCCAGAAGGCCCTGGAAGAAAACCGCTGGAACAAGACCAAGACCGCAGCCCAGCTCGGCATCACCTTCCGCGCCCTGCGCTACAAGCTGAAAAAGCTGGGCATGGAATAAGCAAGCCCCCGAAAACCAGGTAGAGCAGGGCCATGCTCGGCAACGAGCAACCCTGTAGTGCCGAGCCATGCTCAGCTGGGGGCTGCACCTGTAGTGTCGAGCCATGCTCGGCAGAAGCTCTCCCGGTAA
>NZ_JBRREC010000010.1:0-70350 GCF_056760015.1 Stenotrophomonas sp. STEN029
GGGGTTTGTTTTTGGGGGTAATTTGCCTGTTTGGCCTGGGGTGTTTCCGGGCTGTGGGCGGTTTGCGGGGGGGGGGCTTAAACGGGGGTTCCGGCCCGGCGGGTCAGGGCAGGGGGTGGGTTGACCCGAGCTTGGTCTGCCCGGTAAAATCCCGCTTCTGTCCGCCCTCGATGGCGGGCAAGGCGACCACAATAACTACAGAGGAAGTCTGGTCATGTATGCAGTTCTGGTAACTGGCGGTAAGCAGTACCGCGTCGTTCAGGGTGAAACCCTGCGCGTGGAAAAACTCGAAGTCGAAGCTGGCAACGAGATCAAGTTTGACAACATCCTGATGCTCGGCGATGCCGACGGCATCAAGCTGGGTGACGCGCTGAAGGGCGCTTCGGTGACCGCCAAGGTTGTGGCCCACGGCCGCGCCGACAAGGTCCGGATCATCAAGTTCCGTCGCCGCAAGCACCACATGAAGCGTCAGGGTCACCGTCAGTACTACACCGAAATCGAAATCACCGGCATCGCCGGCTAATTGCTAAGGAGAATCCGTCATGGCACATAAAAAGGGCGTAGGTTCCTCGCGCAACGGTCGCGATTCCAACCCGAAATACCTCGGCGTCAAGATCTTCGGTGGCCAGGCCATCGAAGCTGGCAACATTATCGTGCGTCAGCGCGGCACCCAGTTCCACCCGGGTGCAGGCGTCGGCCTGGGCCGTGACCACACGCTGTTCGCGCTGGTCGATGGCAAGGTTGAGTTCACGGTGAAGGGTGCCAACAAGCGCCGTACCGTCAGCGTTGTCACGGAAGCTTAATTCCGTACGCGCAAGCCGCCCATACTCCGGTGTGGGCTGCTGACGAGAGCCCCGCTTCGGCGGGGCTTTTCGTTGGAACCCCGACATTCCGGGGTGCAGTGCCGATAATGGGCTGTACCTGCTTCTGCTATTCCCCAATCCCCATTTCCCAATCCCGGCGTTAAATTCATGAAACTTGTAGACGAAGCGGAGATCGAAGTCATCGCTGGCAAAGGCGGCAATGGCTGTATCGGCTTTCGCCGCGAAAAGTTCATTCCGCTCGGTGGTCCGGATGGTGGCGATGGCGGCAATGGCGGCAGCGTCTGGATCCGTGCCGACGAGAACCTGAACACCTTGGTCGACTTCCGTCATGACCGCATCTTCAAGGCGCAGCGTGGCGAGAACGGCATGGGCCGTCAGGCGTATGGCAAGGGCGGCGAAGACCTGGTCATCACCGTGCCGGTCGGCACCGTGGTGATGAACGTCGACACCGACGAAGTCATTGGCGACATGACCACGCATGGCGATCGCCTGCTGGTGGCCAAGGGTGGCAAGGGTGGCCTCGGCAACATGCACTTCAAGAGCTCCACCAACCGCGCGCCGCGTCAGGCGCTGCCGGGTGAAGAAGGCGAGGAGCGCCTGCTCAAGCTGGAGCTGAAGCTGCTGGCCGACGTGGGTCTGCTGGGCTTCCCCAATGCGGGCAAGAGCACCTTGATCCGTGCGGTTTCGGCGGCAACGCCGAAGGTCGCTGATTACCCGTTCACCACCTTGTACCCGAACCTGGGTGTGGTGAAGGTCGAGAATTACCGCAGCTTCGTGATCGCCGATATTCCGGGCCTGATCGAGGGTGCGGCTGACGGTGCTGGCCTGGGCGCGCAGTTCCTGCGCCATCTGCAGCGCACCCGTCTGTTGTTGCACCTCGTCGACATCTCGCCGATGGAAGGTGGGGTTGAGGGCATCTCCCCGGTTGAGCAGGTGCGTGCGATCGAGCGCGAGCTGGGCAAGCATGACCCGGAACTGCTGGAGAAGCCGCGTTGGCTGGTGCTGAACAAGGCCGACCTGATGTTCGAGGACGAGGCCAAGGCAGCGGCTGAGCAGGTCATCAAGGAGCTTGGTTGGACCGGCCCGTGGTATCTGGTGTCGGCGCTGGGTCGTGAAGGTACCTGGCCGATCATGAAGGACATCATGGCCTTCTTTGATCAGCAGAAGATTCTGGAAGCTGAAGAGCGTCACGCCGCGGGCGAGTAAGTTTTTCGCCGGCAGTTGATGTTTGAGGAAAGCCCGGCGAAAGCCGGGTTTTCTGTTTTGGCTTTAGTTTTAGCTGTGGCTTTGGCTTTGGCTTTGGCTTTGGCTGTGGCTTTGGCTGTGGTTTTGGCAGTGGCTGGTGCTGGTGCTTGTGCTTAAAGCCCCTCTCCCGGCTGCGGGAGAGGGGTTGGGGTGAGGGCAAGCTTTTGCTTGAAAAGCCAAACCCAGGTCAAAGGCTCCCTCATTCGCCCTCCGGGCACCTTCTCCCGCAAGCGGGAGAAGGGAATTGTTCAGGTTTTTCTTGGCCGGCCCAAAGCCAAGGCCAAGGCCAAAGCCAAAGCCAAAGCCAAGGCCAAGGCCAAGGCCAAAGCCAAGGCCAAGGCCAAGGCCAAGGCCAAAGCCAAGGCCAAAGCCAAGGCCAAGGCCAAGGCCAAGGCCAAGGCCAAGGCCAAAGCCAAGGCCAAAGCCAAAGCCAAAGCCAAAGCCAAAGCCAAAGCCCTGCGGGAGGGGGGCCTGCCTCACTTCCCCTGAAAATCGCCCAACAAAAAACCCGACACAAGGTCGGGTTTTTCATGCCGGGAGTCTTGCGACTCCTGGTGATCGCACGGATCAGGCAGCCTTGATGGCCTTGATGCGAGCGGTCAGACGGCTCTTATGGCGCGCAGCCTTGTTCTTGTGAATCAGGCCACGGGCGCTGAAACGGTCGAGGATCGGCTGGGCGACGGCAAAGGCTGCCTCGGCGCCAGCGGCGTCGTTGGCATCCAGAGCCTTGATCACCTTCTTGACGGCGGTGCGCAGCATCGAACGCTGAGCCGTGTTGCGCGCGTTGCGCACAACGGTCTGCTTGGCGCGCTTCTTGGCGGACTTGATATTGGCCACAGTGGTGGTTTCCTGAAAATCGGTGTGGTGGGAACAGCAAGCATGCAAGTATGATGGCTGTCCGATTGAACGTCAAGTCAAGTTGTCAAGGGGGCCGTGGGTGAGTTCACCGCGCATGTTGCGGGGGCTGCTGTCGTTCAGCAGCATGACGATGATTTCCCGGGTTCTTGGCCTGGTTCGTGATCAGGTTATCACTACCACCTTCGGTAGTAACGCGGTCACCGACGCCTTCTGGGTGGCGTTCCGTGTGCCCAATTTCCTGCGTCGCCTGTTCGCCGAAGGCTCCTTCGCCACGGCGTTCGTGCCGGTCTTCACCGAGGTCAAGGAAACCCGTCCGCATACCGACCTGCGCGAGCTGATGTCGCGGGTGTCGGGTACCTTGGGTGGCGCGCTGCTGGTGGTCACCGCATTGGCGCTGATCTTCACGCCGCAGCTGGCCTTCCTGTTCAGCAGTGGTGCGACGGATCCGGCCAAGCAGGGCTTGCTGATCGACCTGTTCCGGCTGACCTTCCCGTTCCTGCTGTTTGTCTCACTGACCGCCTTGGCTGGCGGTGCGCTCAATAGTTTCCAGCGATTTGCCATGCCGGCGCTGACGCCGGTGATCCTCAACCTGTGCATGATCGCCGGCGCGCTGTGGTTGGCGCCGCGGCTGGGCGGCACGCCGGAGAAACAGATTCTGGCATTGGGCTGGGCGGTGCTGGCGGCAGGTGTGCTGCAGCTGTTGTTCCAGTTGCCCGGGCTGAAGGGCATCAATCTGCTGACCCTGCCGCGTTGGGGCTGGAACCACCCGGATGTGCGCAAGGTGCTGACCTTGATGGTGCCGACCCTGTTCGGCTCTTCGGTGGCGCAGATCAACCTGTTGCTGGACACCGTGATCGCCGCGCATCTGACTGACGGCTCGCAGTCCTGGCTGTCGTTGGCTGATCGCTTCCTGGAGCTGCCGCTTGGCGTGTTTGGGGTGGCTTTGGGGACGGTGATCCTGCCAGCGTTGGCCCGTCATCACGTCAAAACCGACGGCGAGGGCTTCTCCAATGCGCTGGATTGGGGCCTGCGCATGACCTTGCTGATCGCAGTGCCGGCGATGCTGGCACTGCTGCTGTTGGCCGAACCGCTGATCGCCACGCTGTTCCAGTACAAGAAGTTCACCGAATTCGATACCCAGATGACCGCACTGGCGGTCTACGGCCTGAGCTTCGGTCTGCCGGCATTCGCCTTGCTGAAAGTGGTGCTGCCCGCGTTCTACTCGCGTCAGGACACCAAGACCCCGGTGCGTGCCGGTCTGGTCGCGCTGGTCGCCAACATGGTCTTCAACTTCATCCTGCTGGCAGTGGTTTTCCACCTCATGGTGCCGCCGGAGCTGAAGGCGCAGGGCGTGATGGTGGCGCTGGGCAAGCAGCCGGGCCTGCATCTGGCGCTGGGTATTGCCAGTGCGTTGTCCAGCTACCTGAACCTGATCCTGCTTTGGCATTGGCTGGGCAAGACGGGCGTCTATCAGCGCCGGCCGGGCTGGGGGGGCTATCTGCTGCGTCTGGCGTTGGCCTGTGCGGTGATGGTGGCGGTGCTGCTGGGCCTGCTGCACTGGCTGCCGGCGTTCACGCCGATGGATAAGTGGCAGCGTGCCAGTGCCCTGGCGCTGCTGGTCGGCGCCGGCGGTGCGAGTTATCTGCTGGCAATGGTTGCGATGGGCTTCCGTCCGCGCGACCTGCGCGGCCACTGAGCTGCCCGTTATACTTCAGGGCTACACACGACAGAACCGGCCCGTATGGGCCGGATCCGGATGGAATGAGCAGGCTTTTTAGAGACGTCGAAGGCGGGGTGTTGTTCCCGCAGGGAAGCGTGGTCTGCATTGGTGCCTTCGATGGCCTGCACCTGGGCCATCGGGCGCTGGTGCGCCACGCGGTTGCCCGTGCCCGCGCCTTGGGTGTGCCGGCCGTAGCCTTGGGCTTCGAGCCGCTGCCGCGCGAGTTCTTTGCCAAGGACAACCCGCCGCCGCGGCTGATGCTGGCGCGTGACAAGGTCGCCACCCTGCGTGAGCTGGGGGTCGACAGCGTCGGCCTGCTGCGCTTTGACGCCAAGATGGCGGCGATCACCGCCGAGGACTTCGTCCGCGACATGCTGGTGCGCCGGCTCGGTGCGCGTGAAGTCTGGATCGGTCCCAAGTTCCATTTCGGCAACCGCCGTGGCGGCGATATCGCACTGCTGCAGGCGATGGGCGCCGAGCTCGGCTTTGTCGCCGACGAGATCGAGCCGGTGCACCTGAACGGCGAGCGCATTTCCAGCACCCGCATCCGCGAGTTGATCGTGGCCGGCGAGTTCGCCCATGCCGGCGAATTGCTGGGTCGTCCGTATGCGATCGGCGGCCGGGTCGTGCGCGGGCGTCAGCTCGGGCGCACCCTGGGCTTCCCCACCGCCAACTTGCGTTTCCCGAAAACACCCGCACTTTCTGGTATCTACGCTACGTGGGTACACGGTGTGTTCGAGCAGCCATGGCCGTCGGTGTCGAGCTTTGGCACGCGCCCCACGGTTGAAGGTGTGGAGCCGCTGCTTGAGGCACATCTGTTCGACTTCAATGGCGACCTGTACGGCCGTCACATCGAAGTTGAGTTCGTGGCCAAGCTGCGGGATGAAGAGAAGTTCAACGGTCTGCCGGCATTGACCGAGCAGATGCACCGCGACGCAGAACAGGCGCGTCGCATCCTCAACGAACACAGATTGCGAGCTACCGCGTGAGCCAGGATTACAAAGCCACCCTCCATCTGCCGGCAACGGAATTCCCGATGCGCGGCGACCTGCCCAAGCGTGAGCCGGGCATCCTGGCACGTTGGGAAGAGCAGGGTATTTACGCGCAGCTTCGCGACAACGCGAAGGGTCGCCCGCTGTTCGTGCTGCATGACGGCCCGCCGTATGCCAATGGCCAGATCCACCTGGGTCATGCGGTCAACAAGATCCTCAAGGACATCATCGTCAAGTCGCGCTACCTCGACGGCTTCGATGCGCCCTACGTGCCGGGCTGGGATTGCCACGGCCTGCCGATCGAAATCGCGGTCGAGAAGAAGTGGGGCAAGGTTGGCGTCAAGCTTGATGCCGAGCAGTTCCGGCAGAAGTGCCGTGAGTACGCCGAAGAGCAGATCAACCTGCAGCGCTCTGACTTCAAGCGTCTGGGTGTGATCGGCGATTGGGAGAACCCGTACAAGACGCTGAGCTTCGACTTCGAGGCCAATGAAATCCGTGCGTTGGCCAAGATCGTCGCCAATGGCCACCTGGTGCGCGGCGCCAAGCCGGTGCACTGGTGCTTCGACTGTGGCTCGGCGCTGGCTGAAGCTGAAATCGAGTACCAGGACAAGACCTCGCCGGCCATCGACGTGGCGTATGCCGCGCGCGATTCCAAGGCGCTGGCGGCCAGCTTCTGTGTCGATCTGCCGGCCGGTGTGGAAGTGGCGGTGCCGATCTGGACCACCACGCCGTGGACGCTGCCGGCATCGCTGGCGGTGTCGCTGGGTGCAGATATCGAATACGCGCTGGTTGAAGGCCCGGCCCACAACGGCCAGCCGCGCTGGTTGGTGCTGGCTTCTGCCCTGGCTGAGCGCTCGCTGGGCCGCTACGGCGTGGCCGAGGTGGTCGTGCATGGTCAC
The DNA here is from genome assembly GCF_056760015.1 of Stenotrophomonas sp. STEN029. Lineage (NCBI taxonomy): Bacteria > Pseudomonadati > Pseudomonadota > Gammaproteobacteria > Lysobacterales > Lysobacteraceae > Stenotrophomonas > Stenotrophomonas sp. STEN029. The sequence continues at coordinate 6,539 of NZ_JBRREC010000010.1, forward strand.
GCCAAGGGTTCGGCGCTGGAGAACCAGCTGCTGGCGCACCCGTTCTATGCCAACCGTGACATCCCGCTGCTCAATGGCGAGCACGTGTCCGATGCCGACGGTACCGGTGCGGTGCACACCGCGCCTGGCCACGGCCAGGAAGACTTCGCGGTCAGCCAGCAGTACGGCTTGATGGACAAGTACAACGCCGGCCAGATCAATCCGGTCGATGGCCGTGGCGTCTACCTGTCGTCGACGCCGCCGGCTGGCACGGTTGAGCTGGCTGGCCAGCACCTGTGGAAGGCACAGCCGCTGATCGTCGATGTGCTGCGCGAGAGCGGCGCACTGCTGGCTTTCTTCGAGATCCAGCACAGCTACCCGCATTGCTGGCGCCACAAGACGCCGGTGGTGTTCCGCGCCACCCCGCAGTGGTTCATCTCGATGGACAAGGCCAACCTGCGCAATGATGCGATGGCTGCCATCGACAACGTGGGCTGGTTCCCGAGCTGGGGCAAGGCGCGTATCAGCAGCATGGTCGACGGCCGCCCGGACTGGTGCATCAGCCGCCAGCGCACCTGGGGTGTGCCGATTGCCTTGTTCACCCACCGCGAAACCGGCGAGCCGCACCCGCGCAGCGTCGAGTTGATGCAGCAGGTGGCCGACCGCGTGGAGCAGGGCGGCATCGACGTCTGGTATTCGCTGGACGCCACCGAACTGCTTGGCGATGAAGCCGCCCAGTACGAAAAGGTCACCGACATCCTCGATGTCTGGTTCGACTCCGGCGTGACCCATGAAGGCGTGCTGCTGGCACGTGGCTATGGCAAGCCGGCCGACCTGTACCTGGAAGGCTCCGACCAGCACCGCGGCTGGTTCCAGTCCTCGCTGCTGACCGGCGTGGCTATCGACAAGCACGCGCCGTACAAGCAGTGCCTGACCCACGGCTTCACCGTGGACGAGCACGGCCGCAAGATGTCCAAGTCGTTGGGCAACGGCATCGAGCCGCAGGAAATCATGCGCACCCTGGGCGCCGACATCCTGCGCCTGTGGATCGCCTCGGCCGATTACAGCAACGAGATGTCGCTGTCGCAGGAGATCCTCAAGCGCAACGCCGACGCCTACCGCCGCCTGCGCAACACCGCGCGCTTCCTGCTCGGCAACCTGGACGGTTTCGATCCGGCCCAGCACCTGGTTGCGTTGCCGGACATGGTCGCCCTGGACCGCTGGATCGTGCATCGCGCGTTCGAGTTGCAGGAGAAGATCAAGGCTGCCTACGCCAACTACAACATGGCCGAGATCGTGCAGTTGCTGCTGAATTTCTGCAGTGTCGACCTGGGTTCGTTGTACCTGGACGTGACCAAGGACCGCCTGTACACGATGCAGGAAGATTCGCGCGGCCGTCGTTCGGCGCAGACGGCGATGTTCCACATCGCCGAAGCGTTCGTGCGTTGGGTTGCGCCGATCCTGACCTTCACCGCCGAAGAGCTGTGGGGCTACCTGCCGGGCAAGCGCGTCGACAACGTGCTGTTCTCCACCTGGTATGAGGGCCTGGCGCCGTTGCCGGCGGATGCACAGCTGACCGCTGCCGATTTCGACCAGCTGCTGGCGCTGCGCGAGCAGGTCTCCAAGGTGCTGGAGCCGATGCGTGCCAATGGTGCCATCGGTGCGGCGCTGGAAGCCGAGATCACCGTTGCTGCCAACGAAGAGCAGGCCGCACGCTGGCAGCCGCTGGCCGAAGAGCTGCGCTTCCTGTTCATCAGTGGCGATGTCAGCGTGCGCCCGGCCACCACCGACGAGGTGTTTGTCAGTGCGCAGCCGACCGACAAGGCCAAGTGCGTGCGTTGCTGGCATTACCGCGCCGATGTCGGCTCGGTCGAGGCGCATCCGGAGCTGTGCGGCCGTTGCGTCAGCAATATCGACGGCGCTGGCGAAAACCGTCGCTGGTTCTAATCAAACCGTAACGCGGAGCGGGTGGGGTGGCGAGCAGCGCTCCATCCGTTTCATCGCAGTCAACTACAGGCGTACTACATGCAAGCAAAGGCTGTTAAACCCAATGCGATGATCTACCTGCTGGTGTCCGTGGCCGTGATCGGCCTGGACCAGTGGAGCAAGGCCTGGGTGCTGTGCAGCCTGCCTGAGTTCACCCCGGTGCCGGTGATCGATGGTTTCTGGAACTGGTACCGCACCTACAACACCGGCGCGGCATTCAGCTTCCTCAGCGACGCCGGTGGCTGGCAGCTGTGGTTCTTCACGTTTCTGGCCATCGCGATCAGTGGCCTGATGGCGTTCTGGCTGTCGCGCACGCCGCGCGCCAACTGGCGCAGTGCGCTGCCGTATGCGCTGGTGATAGGCGGTGCCATCGGCAACGTCATCGACCGCCAGATTCATGGTCACGTGGTTGATTTCATCCAGTGGTATATCGGTGATCACTACTGGCCGTCGTTCAACATTGCCGACGCGGCGATCGTGGGCGGCGCCATCGGCATCGCCTTGATGGGTCTGCTTGATGGCAAGGCCGAGAAAAAAGCCGGATGATGCCGGCATCTGTTCCCGCATTAGCGACCGTCAGCGGTCGGAGTCGTTGAAGATGGACGTATTGCTCGCCAATCCCCGTGGTTTCTGTGCCGGTGTAGACCGCGCCATCGAGATCGTCAAACGCGCCATCGAAACCCTGGGCGCGCCGATCTATGTGCGCCACGAAGTGGTGCATAACCGTTTCGTGGTCGATGACCTGAAGGCACGCGGCGCCATCTTCGTTGAAGAGCTCGACGAAGTGCCGGACGGCAATACCGTCATCTTCAGCGCGCATGGTGTATCGCAGGCAGTGCGTATCGAAGCCGATCGCCGCGGCTTGAAGGTGTTCGATGCCACCTGCCCGCTGGTGACCAAGGTGCATCTGGAAGTTGCACGCCACTGCCGTGCTGGCCGCGATGTGGTGCTGATTGGCCACGAAGGTCATCCCGAAGTGGAAGGCACGATGGGTCAGTGGAACCGCGAGAATGGCAAGGGCAGCATCTACCTGGTCGAGAGCGTGGAAGATGTGGAAGCGCTGCAGGTCTCGCAGCCGGAAAATTTCGCGTTCACCACCCAGACCACCTTGTCGGTGGATGACACCCGTGCAGTGATTGAAGCACTGCGCAAGCATTTCCCGATGGTGCAGGGGCCGAAGAACGACGACATCTGTTATGCCACGCAGAACCGCCAGGATGCGGTGCGTGACCTGGCTACGCAGTGTGATCTGGTGCTGGTGGTCGGTTCGCCGAACAGCTCAAACTCCAACCGGCTCAGCGAACTTGCACGTCGTGAGGGCGTGGAGTCGTACCTGATTGATGGGGCGGACGAGATCGATCCGCAGTGGGTGGTTGGCAAGCAGCACATCGGCCTGACCGCTGGTGCATCGGCACCGCAGGTGCTGGTGGATGGCGTGATTGCACGGCTGCGCGAGCTCGGCGCTGGCAGTGTCCGTGAAACCGGCGGCGAGCCGGAGACCATGGTGTTTGCGTTGCCCAAGGAGCTGCGTCTGCGCCTGGTGGACTGAGTTTTCGCCTGGTATCGCAGCTGATGAAGCCGGCCGTAGGGTCGGCTTCACTCGTTCAGGGCTGGCCCGACGCTGCGGTGCTGGTGATGTTGAACAGGTTGCCTGCTCGCTTCGAGATGAACTCGATGAAGACGCGCACGCGCAGTGCCTGTGCGGACATCGGTGGCCATACGAGGAAGACGCCGAGCGGCGCGACAGCGTTGCTTTGGAGCACTTCCTGAAGTCGGCCAGTGGCGATGTCCTCGCGCACCACAAAGTCCGGTAGTTGCACGATGCAGAGTCCGGCCACGGCTGCTTCTACCAACGCACCGGCATCGTTGAGGTGGCAGTCCGGGGCGGGGATCGGAGGCTTGGAGATGGTGTGGTTCTGGAACCGCCAAGGTTCCAGCCGCTGATTGCCGCGGTGGCGGTAGTGAAGGCAGCAGTGGCTGCCCAGCTCGGCGATCGAGGTTGGCGTGCCGTTCTCGGCAAGATAGCCCGGCGAGGCGCAGGTGATCAGTGCATACGATCCCACGCGCCGCGCCTGCAGGCTGGAATCTTCGAGCTCGCCGGCCCACAACGCCAGATCAAAACCTTCCTCGATGATATCGGGTCGAGGAAGATCGAAACTGAGCGCAACCTTGACCTCCGGATAGAGTGCGTGGAAGTCGTGCAATGCGGGCACCAGGAACCTGCGGCCCAGAACGGGAGTGGCGGTGATCCGCAGGCGGCCGCGTGGCGTGCCTTGGCGCGTGTTCAACTCGCGCTCTGCCTCCTGTAGGTCCTTCAATACCTTGTCGACGTAGTGGTACAGCACCTCGCCTTCGTCGGTAAGGGCCAGCGAACGGGTAGTGCGGTTCAGCAGGCGCGTGCCCAGGCGGAACTCGAGGCGTTCCACTGCCTTTCCCACTGCCGAAGCGGATAGGCCCAATTGCCGGCCTGCGGCCGAGAAGCCACCCGTCTGCACGGCAGATGCGAACGCGATCAAGCCATTCAATGATTCCAGCGATGAGAGGACTGAGGACATTTTTTCCTGAGTGTCATGACGTGTGCAGGGATTCCGCCTGCGCCGGCTGGGGTCGAGGATGGCCACCGTGGTCCCGGTGCCAGCAGTGCTTGCATCAACGTTCGCAGGTGACGGGCGGTGGCAGGAAGGATGGGTTGCGAGGAGATGTTCGCCATGGTTACTCGGCAAAAATACGCGGGTACAGGCATGCAGGTGCAGGGTGACAGTGCGCATGCAGTGGCGGTTTCGGGCCATTCGTACTACGACGTGGTCATTGTCGGCGGTGGCTCGGCCGGCGCGGTGATGGCGAGCCGGCTCAGCGAGGATCCATTCCGGCGCGTGCTGTTGATCGAAGCTGGGCAGGCTTATGCGCCGGATGCCTATCCTGATGCGGTGCGGTTGCAGCACATCATCGGTGGCGATTCCGCACACGACTGGGGCTACTCGGCCGAACCCAACATCTATGGCGCGACGATGCAGGTGCCACGCGGCAAGGTGCTTGGTGGTTGTTCTGCGGTCAATGCGGGTGTGGCGATGCGCGCACCCGCTGGTGACTTCGAGCGTTGGACCGCGGCCGGTCTTGAGCATTGGACCGCGCAGGAGGCTTTACCGTTCTTCCAGCGCAGCGAACGCACTGTGCACGGTAACGATGCCATGCATGGGCGAGGCGGACCGTGGCCTAACCACTACCTGCAGGATGACGAAGTCTCGGACATGCAACGCGCCTTCGTGGCCTCCGCCGTGCAGGCCGGGTTTGCCAGGGTGACCGACTTCAACGGCGAGCAACCGTTCGGTGTTGGTCCTTACCCGATGAACAACCGGATGGGGCAGCGGCTCAATACCGGCATGACCTATCTATCCCTGGATGTACGGATGCGCCCCAATCTGTGCATCCGCAGCCAGACCCTGGTGGACCGGGTAGCGTTTGAGGGTCGCCGCGCAGCGGCGGTGGTGTTGGCTGATGGTCAGCGCATTGAAGCCGACAGCATCGTCCTGAGTGCGGGCACCTATGGCACCGCAGCGGTGCTGCTGCGCTCGGGTATTGGTCCCGCCAATGATCTACTGGAGCTGGACATTGATGTGGTTGCCAATCTTCCAGTCGGTCAACGCCTGCAGGAGCACCCGTTCTTCTACACCACCTGGGCCGCGCGCCCGGATCGGCTCGGTCTGCCGGTGCCACCCGTGGGTGCGATTCTGTGGGCGCAGTCATCCAAGGCGGCTGCCAATGTCGGGGACTTCCACGTCTCGGCAGTGCATTACGGTGATCCGCAGGCATCGCCCACTGGCGCCATCTTCATGCTGGCTTTGGCGCTGACCCGGCCGCGCTCGCTGGGGAGGGTGACGCTGCGCTCGCGTGCTGCCGATGCGGCGCCGATCATCGCGCTCAACCTGCTGGCCGACGCGCAGGACCGGCAATTGATGGTGGAGGGCATCGAGCTGATCCGGCGCATTGCCCGGCAAGGACCACTGGCGTCGATGATCGCAGAGGAACTGGTGCCGGGCGCGCTGTCGAGCTCATACGAGGACGTGGAAGCGGCGTTGCCGATGGCCCTGGATATCTACCACCATCCCACCTCCACCGCGCCAATGGGCGGTGCCAACGATGTACATGCGGTACTCGACTACCAGGGACGTGTGCGCGGCATTGATGGCCTGCGCGTTGCCGACGCCTCGGCGTTCCCTGATGTTCCCTGCGTGGCAACCAACCCAACGGTAATCATGCTGGCTGAGCGCATCAGCCAATGGATGCGGGATACGGACGGCTGATGTGGCGCACCGAGCTCGTACCGCGCTTGAAGCGTACCGCGCTGATCTGGCTGGCGGTGTATCCGACCGTGCTGACGGTGGTGAGTGTGCTCGGTCCGTACGTCGGGCAATGGCCGTTGCCGCTGCGGGTGCTGGGGTCGACGCTGGTCATCGTACCGATCGTGGTCAATATCAGTGCGCCATTGGTGGAAACGCTGGTATCTGCAGTGCGTCGCTATTGGCTGCGTCACAAGCAGCGGTCGACCAGTCATGAGTAATCAATGTGTGGAGGTCACATGAGCAGTGCAACCAGGTCCCCCGCGCAACTGCGCCGCGCGGCCAACTGGATCAACGGCATTCCGCGCTTTGATGGTGTGCTCAAGGATTCGATCAACCCGGCTACCTATGAGGTGATCGGCAGCTACCCGGACAATGGCCGCGCGGCGGCGATGGCGGCGGTGTCTGCCGCATCTCAGGCGTTCCAGCAGACCATGTGGGCGCACGACCATGAGCTGCGTACACGGGTGCTGGAGCAGCTGGCGCAGGCGTTTGAACGCAATCGCGCGCGGCTGGCGGAGATCCTGTCGTTGGAGAACGGCAAGATCGCTGCCGAGGCCGCGTTCGAGCTGGACATGGTGCCGAGCAAGCTGCGTTATTCGGCGGCGACGGCGATGCTGGAAGCAGGCCGTGCTCTGCGACCAAAACCGGGACGGCTGTCGATGGTCCTGCGTCAGCCAATGGGTGTGGCGGCGGTGATCGCACCCTGGAACTCGCCGGTGGTGCTGACCATCCGTTCGTTGGCGCCGGCACTGGCGGCCGGTTGTACCGTGGTGATCAAGTTGCCGTCGCAGGTGGCGCAGACCGCCAGCACCATGGCCAGGATCATGGCCGAGGCCGAATCACTGCCGCGCGGTGTGATCAACCTGTTTTTCGAAAGCGGCCCGGAAGGTTCCAGCTACCTGGTGGATGCACCGCAGGTGCCGGTGGTCAGTTTCACCGGTTCCACCCGCACCGGTCGTGCCATCAGCAGCAGCGGCGCGAAACACCTCAAGCGTTTCGGCATGGAGCTGGGTGGCAAGACACCGATGATCCTGTTCGAGGATGCCGATCTGGCGCAGGCGCTGCCGGTGATCGAGAAAGCACTGACGGTATTCAGTGGTCAGTTCTGCATGACGGGCTCACGGCTGCTGGTACACGACCGCATCTACGACGCGGTGCGCGATGGCATGGGCGCGCGCCTGCACATGGTCAAGGTCGGGCCCGCGTCCGACCCAAGCAGCGACATGGGGCCATTGATCGACCGCGCCAATGTGCAGCGGGTTGAAGCGGTGGTGCAGGAGGCAATCCGTTACGGTGCGGTGGTGGTTGAGCGCGGTGGGCCCATTACCAGCGGCCCGCTGCGCAAGGGCGCGTTCTTCCGTCCGGCCCTGCTGGAAGTGTTCGACAACGCGTTGGACATCATCCAGCAGGAAACCTTTGGTCCAGTGCTCACCATTCAACGCTTCAGCGATGAGGCGCAGGCGATTCGCCTGGCCAACGACAGCGAGTATGGATTGGCGGCCAGTGTGTGGACGCGCGACGTTGATCGCGCGCTGCGCGTCGCTGAAGCGCTTGATGCGGGCTCGGTCTGGATCAACGACTGGGCGCGGGTGTTCGACGGCACGGAGGAGGGTGGTTTCAAGCAGTCAGGGCTCGGGCGGCTCAATGGATTGGCCGCCTTGGAGGATTTTCTGGAATACAAACATATCGCGCTGCACCCAGGCTTGGGAGAGCGCTGACCAACGCCGCATCTTCGCGAGCTGCTGTTTGCTGCCACGGTGGTGCGGTGGGAGGACACGGCGATGGCGACAGACATGTCGCAGGCGTTGTTTGCTGCCCTGCAGGCCGGGGCGAAAGTTGCAGCTGGCGGCCGGGTGAATCATGCGCGCGGCCTGCTGGTGGAAGGCCACTTCCGCGCCACTGCAACAGCACCACAGTTCTGCATGGCGGCGGTATTCGGCGGCGAGGATCTGCGCGTGTTGGCGCGCTTCTCAAGCTCGGGCGCCAATCCGCATATTGATCAGCGCAGTCCCGCAGGCGAGCCGCGCGGCCTGGCGCTGCGGATCGGCAACAAGGCGGCGATGGTGCTGGTCGGTCACTCGCTCGAAGGCTTCCCGGCCAGTGACCCCGAAGCGTTTCTCGCTTTCTTGAATGCCGTGAATCAGCGTGAGCGCGCGCCAGCGATGCTGGCCGCACAGATGGCCGGTTGCCCGGCTGTCGCGCACTTCGAGGAATTGCGTGCGGGTGCAGTGACCAGCAGCTTCAGCGCCTTGGATTACCTCATGCTGCACGCCTACCGGCTGATCGCCACGGACGGACATGCACGGATCGGCCGCCTCAGCGTGCGCGCGACCAAACCCTACGTCGCTCGCGCGCCGCCGGACGGTCCGGACTACCTGGACAAGCGCCTGCGCGGCGAGCTGTCCAAGGGCAGCGTGGTATTCGCCCTGCTGTTCACCCCGGTACCCGAAGGCGAGGACCCGAGCGACATCACCCGCGGCTGGGACCCTGCCACACCGTCGTTCGCGCTGGGCCACATCTGGCTGGAACGTCTGCTGCCGCAGCAGGCCAGCCAGCGCAGAACCGTGTTCGACCCCGCGTTGCTACCGGCGGGGATGGGCTTTGCCGGCGACCCGATGCTGCATGCGCGGTTGCAGGCGTATCGGTTGGCTGCGGCGCGGCGGTTGGGGGGGGTAAGGGGGCGTGGCGCCGGGCTACCAGCAGTGGCTTTCCCCTTGGCGCTTGGCGCGTCGTGGCCACTCCGGGACATCGCAGGGCCACGGCAGTGGCAACCGTCCGAGGTTTGAGACGGCTCCGTGCAAAGGGCGGATTGACCGCGGCTACCCGCTTTGCCTACAATTCGCGCCTTCGCCGGAATAGCTCAGTTGGTAGAGCGGCGCATTCGTAATGCGTAGGTCGTAGGTTCGATTCCTATTTCCGGCACCAGATCAGGCCCGCTTAATGCGGGCCTTTTCTGTTGGTGAGGCGGTGGGCTGAGCTGCGAGGGATCGTTGTGTTGCTCCTGTCCGTCGCCTGTCTCGCTGCACTGTTGGTTGTGGATTGGTGACAAGCAGTGGTGTGTTTGGTTGCGCTTGCGCCATCGGCTGCTGGCCCGGCTTGCGACACACGACGCGTAAGGCTGCCGATCATGTCGCAGGTGGGCTACTCATGAACCTGAACGAGGCGGCATCTGCACAGACACATGCGGCCATTCATCGCAGCTGGTGTGAATGCAACGGGTCCGTGCTTCTGGCGTTGGTGCGAATGCGAAGCGACGCAGCCGTTGCGAACGGCTCGGCACTTTGCCGAATCTGCCCCTTGTCCTGCGCAGGTGCGACAACGTGTCGCACGGAGTTGCCCGCTTTTGCTGCGCGAAATCATTGTCAATCCCTTTCTTAAGTGGTGTGTGAAGGCCTAAAATTGCGGGGCTGAAATCTGACAACCCCCTACATGTCTCCCCGGTGGGCAATCCCCGGGCGCTTGTTCGCGTTTGCATGTATGGGCTTGCCAGGTCCGGCTCTCCCTCGCAATTGGATCGACCGATGATTCCGTTGAAAACTCTTGGACGCTTTTTGCGTCCGGGCCTCATTGTCGCTATGGCCGTCATGATGACGGGCTGCGACTGGGCCCTGTTTGACCCCAAGGGCCAGATCGCCCGGGACGAACTCACGCTCCTGATCACCTGTACGGTGCTGATGCTGCTGGTGGTCATCCCGGTGATCGTGCTGACGCTGGTGTTCGCGTGGAAGTACCGCGCATCCAACACCAAGGCCCGTTACGAGCCCAACTGGTCTCACTCCACCGCCATCGAAGTGGTGGTCTGGTCGATCCCGTGCATGATCATCCTGGTCCTGGCCGTGCTGACCTGGCGTTCTTCGCATGCGCTGGATCCGTACAAGCCGCTGGAGTCCGATGCCAAGCCGGTGGTGATCGAAGCGATCTCGCTGGACTGGAAGTGGCTGTTCGTCTACCCGGAAGAGAACATCGCCGTGGTCAACGAGCTGACCTTCCCGGTTGATGCCCCGCTGAACTTCAAGATCACCGCCGATACGGTGATGAATGCGTTCTTCATTCCGCATCTGGGCAGCATGATCTACTCGATGGCCGGCATGGAGACCAAGCTGCACCTGATCGCCAACGAGGCCGGCAGCTATGAAGGCCGCTCCTCGCATTACAGCGGTGCAGGCTTCAGCAAGATGCATTTCACCGCGCATGCGGTGAGCAATGAGGAATACCAGGCCTGGTTGGCCAAGGTGCGCGGCGATGCCAAGGTCATGGACCAGAAGGCATTCGCCGAACTCACCACCGAGCAGAACCACGACTGGCACCCGGTGACCTACTACGGCAGCACCGAGAAGGGCCTGTTCGACACCATCATTGCCAAGCATGCCGGTGAGAACCACCACTTCGGCATGAAGCACGATGGCAAGAAGATGTCGCACGAAGGTGCTGGCCACGAGGCGATGCAGCCCGAAGCCATGGACCACGCTGCGATGGGCCATGACGCGATGGACCACGCCGCCATGGGCCACGAGGCTCCTGCCGCCGCTGCGCCTGCTGCCGCCACGGCTGACGGCCACGCCGGTCACACTGCCAACGAGCCCGCCGAAGCCGCACATGCCGGCCATGGCGCCTCGGGAGAATGACGATGCTTGGAAAACTCTCTCTTGATTCACTGCCGCACGATCCCATCGTGCTCACCACCCTGATCGGCGCGATGCTGGGCGGCCTGGCTGTTGTAGCCGCGGTCACCAAGTTCAAGCTGTGGGGCTACCTGTGGAAGGAGTGGTTCACCTCGGTGGACCACAAGAAGATCGGCGCGATGTACCTGATCGTGGCGTTCGTGATGCTGCTGCGCGGCTTCTCCGACGCGATCATGATGCGTGCCCAGCAGGCAGTTGCTGCTGGCGGTGCCGAAGGCTATCTGCCGCCACACCACTACGACCAGATCTTCACCGCCCACGGCGTGATCATGATCTTCTTCGTGGCCATGCCGCTGATCACCGGTTTGATGAACCTGGTGGTGCCGCTGCAGATTGGTGCGCGCGACGTTGCCTTCCCGTTCCTGAACTCGCTGAGCTTCTGGCTGTTCGTCGCAGGCTGCGGCCTGATGATGATCTCGCTGTGGATCGGTGAATTCGCCGCGACCGGTTGGCTGGCGTTCCCGCCCTTGTCAGGGTTGGAATACAGTCCAAGCGTAGGTATGGATTACTACATCTGGGCGCTGCAGGTCTCCGGCCTGGGTACCACGCTGAGCGGTATCAACTTCTTCATCACCATCCTCAAGATGCGTAGCCCGGGCATGAAGCTGATGCACATGCCGGTGTTCAGCTGGACCGCCCTGGTCACCAACCTGCTGATCATTGCTGCCTTCCCGGTGCTGACCATCACCCTGGTGCTGCTGACCCTGGACCGTTACCTGGGTACGCACTTCTTCACCAACGATGGTGGCGGCAACGCCATGCTGTACATCAACCTGATCTGGATCTGGGGCCACCCCGAGGTCTACATCCTGGTGCTGCCGGCATTCGGTGTGTTCTCTGAAGTGATCGCCACGTTCTCGCGCAAGACCCTGTTCGGCTACAAGGGCATGGTCTACGCCACCTGTGCGATCGGTGTGCTGTCGTTCCTGGTGTGGTTGCACCACTTCTTCACCATGGGCTCGGGTGCCAACGTCAATGCCTTCTTCGGCATCACGACGATGATCATCTCGATCCCGACCGGCGTGAAGATCTTCAACTGGCTGTTCACGATGTACCGCGGCCGCGTGCACTTCACCTCGCCGGTGTTGTGGACCATCGGCTTCATGGTCACCTTCACCATCGGCGGCATGACCGGCGTGATGTTGGCGATCCCGGCCATCGACTTCGTGCTGCACAACTCGCTGTTCCTGATTGCCCACTTCCACAACGTCATCATCGGCGGCGTGGTGTTCGGCATGTTTGCCGGTATCACTTACTGGTGGCCGAAGATGTTCGGCTTCACCTTGAATGAAACCTGGGGCAAGCGCGCGTTCTGGGGCTGGTTCATCGGCTTCTACGTGGCCTTCATGCCGCTGTACGCACTGGGCTTCATGGGTGCTACGCGTCGTATGCAGAGCTACCCGAACATGGACTACCAGCCGTACTTCATCGTTGCCGCTGTCGGCGCCGCGATCATCGCCCTCGGCATCCTGTGCCAGGTGATCCAGATCGCCGTGTCCATCCGCGACCGCAAGAAGAATGCTGACCTGACTGGCGATCCGTGGGATGCCCGTACCCTGGAGTGGGAAACCGCTTCCCCGGTGCAGTTCTACAACTTCGCTACCCTGCCCAAGGGTGAGGAGCTGGACGAATTCTGGCACCGCAAGCAGCGCGGCGAAGCCTGGCAGAAGCCGGCCAAGTACAGCGACATCCACATGCCGAAGAACACCGGTACCGGTGTTGTCATCGGCGCGTTCAGCCTGGTGCTGGGCTTTGCGATGGTCTGGCACATGTGGGTGCTGGCCATCATCGGCCTGGTCGGCATGATCGCCACCTTCATCTACCGTACCTTCGACAAGGACGTGGATTACTGGGTGCCGGCTGCCGAGGTGGAACGTATCGAGAACGAACACCGTAAGCACCTGGAAGCTCAGGGCTTGGTGAAGACCGAGGTGAAGGCATGAGCACGAACGCCCACACGATGACCCACGGTTCCGCAGCGCACGCTGCGGACCATGGCGATGACCATCACGAGCATCACGACACGAGCGAGAACACCGTCTTCGGTTTCTGGGTGTACCTGATGAGCGATCTGCTCATCTTCGCCACCCTGTTCGTGACGTATGTGGTTTTGTCCGGCGGCACCAATGGTGGCCCGTCGGCCAAGGACCTGTTCGAGCTGCCGTTCGTGGCGTGGGAAACCGCGCTGCTGCTGGTGTCCTCGCTGACCTTCGGCCTGGGCATGATCGCCATGCACCAGTCGAAGAAGGGCCTGATGTTCTTCTGGCTGGTCATCACCTGGCTGCTGGGTGCCGGCTTCATGGGCATGGAAATCTGGGAGTTCAACCACCTGATCCATAACGGCCACGGCCCGGACAAGAGTGCCTTCCTGTCGGCGTTCTTCGCCCTGGTGGGTACCCACGGTCTGCACGTGACCGCTGGTCTGCTGTGGTTGGCGGTGATGTTCGTCCAGCTCAAGCAGGATGGCCTGACCCCGCGCAACAAGACCCGCATGGCGTGCCTGAGCCTGTTCTGGCACTTCCTGGATCTGGTCTGGATTGGCGTGTTCTCTGTCGTTTATCTGTCGGGAGCGATGTAATGTCCGCACATGACAATCATGCACACGGTGCCGCTGGTGAGAGCCACGGCAGCGTCAAGTCTTACCTGATCGGCTTCGTGCTGGCAGCCGTGCTCACCATCATCCCGTTCTGGGTGGTGATGAGTGGTGGCATGTCGTCCTTCGCCACTGGCGCGGTGATCGTGGTTGCAGGCATCCTGCAGCTGCTGGTGCACCTGGTGTTCTTCCTGCACCTTGACCGTTCCTCGGCTGCCCGCTGGAACGTCAATGCCGGCATGTTCACTCTGGTGGTGATCGGCATCATCGTGCTGGGCACGCTGTGGGTCATGTGGAACATGAATCACCACATGATGCACTGAGCGGCTTGATCGCTTGATGCACAGCAAAGGCCGCCGCAAGGCGGCCTTTGTTTTTGCTTTTTGTAGTGCCGAGCGATGCTCGGCAAGGGAATTCCCAACAACCCGTCAGCCGACCGTGGTTGTGGAAGCGGCGTAAGCCGCGAAGCTGACAATCCTCCAGCGATCAGCATTCCTGGGATCTGCAGAATCGCGGCTTCGCGGCTTACGCCGCTCCCACAAGGCTGGCTGGCATTGTGGGTGAAGCCAATGCCGAGCATGGCTCGGCACTACGCTGTTGCTCCCTCCCTTTGGCGAAGCCAAGGGGAGGGCCGGGGGAGGGGTTGGCCTTTGGGCTTTTCAGGCGTTGCCAGCTTCGCGGCTTACGTCGCTCCTGCAAACGGCGCGCTGGCTTCAGCTGTTGCGGCTTACGAAATCGGCGGCTGCCATTGGCCGGCCCAGGTGATAGCCCTGCAATACGTCACAACCCAGTTCACCGAGGAAGTTGCGCTGCGCTTCGGTTTCCACGCCTTCGGCGACCACCTGCAGCTGCAGTGTGCGGCCCAGTGCGATGATCGAGGAGACGATGGCTGCATCCTCGCTGTTGTGTTCCAGGTCGCGGACGAAGGCGCGGTCGATCTTGAGCTCCGTGGCCGGCATGCGCTTGAGATAGAGCAAGCTGGAATAACCGGTGCCGAAGTCGTCGATGGCGATACGCACGCCCATCGCAGTCAGTGCCTCCAGCATCTGCAGGCTGGCTTCCACGTCCTTCATCGCGGTGCTTTCGGTCACCTCCAGGGTCAGCTGGCGCGGGTCCAGCGCATGGCGCTCGAGCGCGCCACGCACGGTTTCCACCAGCGTCGGCGAGGCGAACTGCAGCGGTGACAGGTTCACCGCCATTGACCAATCGGTGTTGCCGGCGTCATGCCAGGCACGCAGCTGGGCGCAGGCCGCATCCAGCACCCATTCGCCGATCTGGATGATCAAGCCGCTGCGCTCGGCAACGGGAATGAACACATCGGGCGACAGCAGGCCAAGCTCCGGGTGATTCCAGCGCAGCAGTGCTTCAGCACCGTTGGCGCGGCTGCCGCCTGCCGGGAACTTGGGCTGGTAATGCAGCACCAGCTCATTGCGCGCGGTTGCGTGGCGCAGGTCCTGCAGCAGGCGCAGGCGCTGGCGGGTGCCGGCCTGCATGGTCGAGGTGAAGAACGCGTGGCCGTTCCGGCCGCTGTGCTTGACGTGATACATCGCCGCATCGGCATGCATCATCAACTCACGTTCGGTGCTGGCGTCTTCCGGGTACAGCGCGATGCCGATGCTGGCGCTGACCAGCAGCTCGGCGTTGTCGATGAGGAAAGGCGCGCTGATCGCGGCGCTGATCTGCTCGGCCATCAGGGCTGCGTCGTCGGGTGAATCGATGGTCATCACGATGACGAATTCATCGCCACCGAGGCGGGCAAAGGTGTCCTGGCTGCGCAGCAGCGCGCTGACCTTCCTGCTGAACTGCACCAGCAGGCGGTCGCCAAGCTGGTGGCCGTAGGCATCGTTGACGTTCTTGAAACCGTCCAGGTCGCAGAACATCAAGGCCAGGTCGAACCCGCTCCGGTTGGCTTTTTCGATGGCGCGCTCGATGCGGTCCTGCAGCAGTACCCGGTTGGGCAGTTGGGTCAGAGGGTCGTGCAACGCGGCCTGCACCAGCTTTTCATTGGCATTGGCCAGGGAATGAGCGAGTACGCCGGTGCGCAACCGCATCTGCCCGTCGAACACCGAGGCCAGCAGTGCGACTGACAGGGTGGCAATCGTGGTGACGATGACCAGTCCCGCGAGCAGGTGGATATCCAGGCCCCCGTCGCTGATGGCACCGCAGATGGCATCGACGGGGAAGCGGGCGGCGGCCATGCCGGTGTAATGCATGCCGACGATGGCAATGCCCATCACCAAGGATGCCAGCAGGCGCATCGGCATCAGGCGGGGCTGTTCATGGCGCAGGCGTTGTGCGATCCACAATGCGGCCGCCGACGCGCCAATGGCGATAAGGATCGAGGCGGCGAACCAGATCGGGTCATAGTCGATGCCCGGTTGCATCTGCATCGCGGCCATGCCGATGTAGTGCATGGCTGCGATGCCCAGCCCCATCAGTACCGCGCCGGACAGCAGGCGGCCGATTGGCAGGCGTTGGCGTGACACCAGCCACAGCGCGTACATCGATGCGCCAACGGACGCCGCCAGTGAGCAGGTGGTGAGGAAGAGGTCATAGCCGACCGGGATCGGCAGCTTGAACGCCAACATGCCGATGAAGTGCATCGACCAGATGCCCAGGCCCATGGCCACTGCGCCGCCCACCAGCCAGATGCGCGCGGCTCTGCGGCTTTGGCTGCTGGCGACACGCGCTGACATGTCCAGCGCGGTATAGGAGGCGAGTATCGCCACCAGTAACGAGACGACAACGAGGCTCTGGTTGTAACTGCCAATCATTGGGGGTTCCTGAAGCACTGATGCGGGGCGCAGCCCCGCTTACATAGCGGCGGTGGCGGCACGGACTTTAGCTGTCGCAGCCTTTGCGACCTTGGTGGGCTATCCTGCGGCGCTGACGCACATAGGAATTTCCATGGCCAAGACCCGCAGTGCATACGTCTGCAGCGAATGTGGCGCCGAGTACAGCAAATGGCAGGGCCAGTGCACCGAATGCGGTGTATGGAACGTGCTGAGCGAGATCGTGCTCGAGACCGCCGCGGCCGCAAAGGCGCCGGCGGCACGCCGCAGCGGTTGGGCCGGCAAGGTAGAGGCGCCCAAGATCACGGCCTTGAAGGATGTGCAGCAGACCGAGCATCTGCGGGTTTCCACCGGCATCAGCGAGTTCGACCGGGTGCTGGGTGGCGGCCTGGTGGAGGGTGCCGTGGTGCTGGTTGGTGGCGACCCCGGTATTGGCAAGTCCACCTTGCTGCTGCAGGCGGTGGCGAAGATGGCCAGCACCTTGCCGGTGCTGTACGTCACCGGTGAAGAGTCGCTGTCGCAGGTGGCCGGCCGGGCGGTGCGCCTGGACCTGCCGCTGGAGGGCATCAACGCACTGTCCGAGACCGGCGTCGAGAACATCCTGCAGCACGCGGTGAAAGCACGGCCCAAGCTGATCGTCGCCGACTCGGTGCAGACGCTGTGGACCGAGGCGCTGACGGCCGCGCCGGGTTCGGTCAGCCAGGTGCGCGAGAGTGCGGCGCGGCTGGTCCGCTTTGCCAAGGAAACCGGTACGGCAGTGTTCCTGGTTGGCCATGTCACCAAGGAGGGCGGTATCGCCGGCCCGCGTGTGCTGGAGCACATGGTCGATGCGGTGCTGTATTTCGAAGGTGAAAGCGGCAGCCGCTTCCGCATCCTGCGCGCGTTCAAGAACCGCTTCGGCGCGGTCAATGAGCTGGGCGTGTTCGCGATGGGCGAAAAGGGTTTGAAGGAAGTGCCCAATCCATCGGCGATCTTCCTGTCCGGCGGCAGTACCCGCCAGCCCGGCAGCTGCGTGATGGTGACCCGCGAAGGCACGCGCCCGTTGCTGGTGGAAGTGCAGGCGCTGGTGGACTCCTCGCCGCTGTCCAATCCGCGCCGGGTGGCGGTGGGTCTGGAGCAGAACCGCTTGGCGATGTTGCTGGCAGTGCTGCACCGTCATGGTGGCGTGCTGGTCGGCGACCAGGACGTGTTCGTGAACGTGGTCGGTGGCATCCGCGTGCAGGAAACCGCTGTCGATCTGCCGGTGCTGTTGGCGGTGCTGTCCTCGTTGCAGGACCGGCCGCTGGCGGAGAAGACCATCGCCTTCGGCGAAGTGGGTTTGTCCGGCGAGATCCGCCCGGTGCCGAACGGTGAGGATCGCCTGCGCGAAGCGGCCACGCATGGCTTCAAGCGCGCGATCGTGCCCAAGGCCAACGCACCCAAGGCCGGCACGGTGAAGGGCATGGAAGTCATTGCGGTGGAGCGGCTGTCGCAGGCACTGGAAGCAGCGATGGAATAAGCAGCGACTGTAGTGCCGAGCCATGCTCGGCAGAGGCTTTCCCGGCAATGCCCAGCGTAGTGCCGAGCCATGCTCGGCAGAGGCCTTACCAACGATCCAGCGTGTGGGAGCGGCGTAAGCCGCGAAGCTGATGATCAATCCGATCCAGAGGTTCCCGCAATTGCATTGCCGCCAGCTTCGCGGCTTATGCCGCTCCTACAAGATGCAGGTGGGTTGGTGCATTGTTGGGAAAGCCCCTGCCGAGCATGGCTCGGCACTACAGTTTGGGTTTGTCAGTAATGCCCCTGCCGAGCATGGCTCGGCACTACGGGGCGCAACGCAATGTCCATTGCCAGGGAATGGCTCAGCCGCGGCCCAACACCAGCTCGATCACGAAGCGGCTGCCGAAGAACGCCAGCAGCAGCAGCGCCATCGCGGTCAGGGTCCAGTGCACGGCCTTGCCGCCGCGCCAGCCGTAGCGGCGACGGCCGATCAGCAAGGTGCCGAAGACGATCCAGGACAGTACGCTGAGCACGGTCTTGTGCACCAGCTTCTGCTCCAGCAGGTTGTCGACGAACAGCACGCCGGTCAGCAGGGTCAGGGTCAGCAGGCAGAAGCCGACCGTGATCGTGCGGAACAGCAGGGTTTCCAGGTCGGCCAGCGGCGGCAGGGCACGCAACCAGGGGCGGAAGTCGCGGCGGCGCAGGGCCCGCTCCTGCAGCCACAGCATGATTGCCAGCAGCGCGGCCACGCTCAGCGTGGCGTAGGCCAGCAGTGCGAGCCAGGCATGGGTGGCCAGGCGCCAGCCCAGCAGCTTGCTCGGTTCGTGGCCGTAGCCGTGGTAGGCCAGCAGCAGGATCGCCGCCATCGGGAACACCACCACGCCCAGCGCCGACATGCGTCCGCGTGCGCCAACCACGGCGGTCAGTGCCGCCATGCCCAGGCCCACCAGCGACAGCGCCGCGAAGAAGTGCATGTCCGGCCCGCCAGCGGTCTTCATCGCTACCATCAGGTGGTAACCGGCATGCAGCAGCACGGCGGCGATGGTCGGCAGCAGCCAGCTGCGTGGGGGCGGACTGCGTTCGCCGGCCAGCCCGCGTACCAGCAGGGCGGTGGACACCAGATAGAGTGCGGCGGCGATGAGAACGATTGTCATCGCTGCAGTTTCGCATACAGGCCCGTCGCTGGCGATCTGAACCGGCGGTGGCGGCGGCTGGCCGTTATACTGACTGCCTCTGTTTCCACGATTTTCGCAGGTTCCGTCGCATGTTCGAGTCACTGACCCAGCGCCTTTCCGGCACCATCGAGCGCCTGCGTGGGCGCGGCCGCCTGACTGAAGAAAACATCCGCGAGGCCACCCGCGAGGTGCGCATCGCCCTGCTGGAGGCCGATGTGGCCCTGCCGGTGGTGCAGGCCCTGATCGAGAAGATCAAGGTTCGCGCGGTTGGCCAGGAGGTTCTCAAGTCGCTTACCCCGGGCCAGGCCCTGATCAAGGTCGTGCGCGACGAGCTGACCGCCGTCATGGGTGCCCAGGCCACCGACCTGAACCTCAACGTGCCTGCGCCGGCCATCATCCTGATGGCGGGCCTGCAGGGTGCCGGCAAGACCACCACGGTGGGCAAGCTGGCCAAGCACCTGAAGGAAAAGCGCAAGAAGAAGGTGATGGTGGTGTCTGCCGACGTTTACCGTCCGGCCGCCATCGAGCAGTTGAAGACCCTGGCCGAACAGGTCGGCGTGCTGTTCTTCCCGTCCGCGCCCGACCAGAAGCCGGTGGACATCGTCCGCGCTGCCATCGATGACGCGCGCAAGTCGTTCGCCGACGTGCTGCTGGTCGATACCGCCGGCCGCCTGGCCATCGACGAAGCGATGATGGCCGAGATCAAGGCCCTGCACGCCGCGGTCAACCCGGCCGAAACCCTGTTCGTGGTCGATGCCATGACCGGCCAGGACGCCGCCAACACCGCCAAGGCCTTCGGCGAAGCGCTGCCGTTGACCGGCGTGGTGCTGACCAAGACCGACGGTGACGCCCGCGGCGGTGCCGCGCTGAGCGTGCGTTACATCACCGGCAAGCCGATCAAGTTCACCGGTACCGGTGAAAAGGTCGACGGCCTGGATGTGTTCCACCCGGAACGTGTGGCCAGCCGCATCCTCGACATGGGCGACGTGCTGTCGCTGGTGGAGCAGGTCGAGCAGCAGGTCGACAAGGACAAGGCACAGAAGCTGGCCGAGAAGGTTGCCAAGGGCAAGAAGTTCGATCTGAACGACATGCGCGACCAGCTGGAGCAGATGCAGAACATGGGCGGCATCGGCGGCCTGATGGACAAGCTGCCGGGCCTGGGCCAGATCCCCGAGCACCTCAAGGCGCAGGTCAGCCAGAGCAAGGAAGTGCCGCGCATGATCGCCATCATCGGCTCGATGACCAAGAAGGAGCGCCGCAACCCGGGCCTGCTCAATGGCTCGCGCCGTGCCCGCATCGCGCGTGGCTCCGGCACCCAGCCGGCTGACGTCAACAAGCTGATGAAGCAGTACATGCAGATGGAAAAGATGATGGGCAAGCTGGCCGGTGGCGGCATGAAGGGCATGATGCGCAACATGAAGGGCATGCTCGGCGCCATGGGTGGCAAGGGCGGCCTGCCGTTCCGTTGATAACGTTTGATTCCAACCGGTTGAACAGGGAGTGGTGCATGAAGAACAGGATGTATCTGGTGTTGGCGGTGCTGGCGCTGGGCGCATGTGGCGAGGACCGCTCGCTGTCGCAGAAGGCGGGCAGCGCGATCAGCGGCACCGCCACCGATTTCGTTGCCGGCCTGGGTGAGGGCGTCGACAAGCGCATGTCGCTCAAGCTCGACGTCGCGCCGGAAGTGGTCAGCAACGGCATGACCGTGACCTTGGGCAAGAGCCGCGGCATGGGCTCCAAGGATGCGTCTGTGTATGTGGTGGCAACCAAGCCGTACAAGGGTGCATTCCTTGCGCGCGCACTGGACGAGTCCGGCGCTGAAATCGGCCGCTCGCGGGTGGACGTGGATTTCGCTGCCGATGATGCGCAGTATGTGAACTTCACTTTCAACGAAGAGATGGACAGCCAGCTGGTGCGTTCCTACGCACTTTCGCTGCGCTGAGTAGCGCGGGCATCGGCGGTATGATCACCGCCATGCACAACGCCCTCATCTCAGCCCGGACCGAAGCGTTCTGCCAGCGCTTCGGTCTTGAACTTCCCATTCTGCTGGCGCCGATGGCCGGCGCCTGCCCGGTGCCGCTGTCTGCAGCGCTTGCCAATGCCGGCAGCATGGGCGCGATGGGCGCGGTACTGTCCACGCCGGAACAGATCAGCCAGTGGATGCAGGCATTCGGCCAGCAGTCGCAGGGGCCGGCGCAGGTGAACGTGTGGGTGCCGGATGCGGCTCCGCGGCGGGACCCTGCCGCCGAAACGGCGACGCGTGAGTTTCTTGCGCAATGGGGGCCGCAGGTCGCGGCGGAAGCCGGTGATGCAGGTCCTGCCGATTTTGACGCCCAGTTCGATGCGTTGGTTGCCGCCCGGCCGGCGGTGGCTTCCACCATCATGGGGGTATTTTCCGCCGCACAGGTGGCACGGCTGCAGGCTGCCGGCATTGCCTGGTTCGCCTGCGCGACCACCTTGAGTGAAGCACTGCAGGCGCAGGCCGCCGGTGCCGATGCGGTGGTTGCGCAGGGCATGGAGGCGGGTGGCCATCGTGGTGCGTTTGACCCAGCGCTTGCCGAACGGCAGATGGTCGGTCTGTTCGCCTTGCTGCCGCGTCTGGTCGATCACCTGAGCGTGCCGGTGATCGCCGCTGGCGGCATTGCCGATGGTCGTGGTGTCGCGGCGGCCCTGATGTTGGGTGCCAGCGCGGTGCAGGTGGGCACGGCATTCCTGGCCGCCGATGAATCCGATATTCCCGCGGCGTGGAAGCAGGCGTTGGCCGTTGCCGAGCCCGAAGCCACGCGCGCGACGCGGGCCTTCAGTGGCCGACTTGGACGCGCCCTCGATACCGCCTATGTGCGAGCTGCCGAGGCTGCCGACGCGCCAGCCCCACGTCCCTATCCGGTGCAACGCGGACTGACCGCCAGCATGCGCAAGCAGGCCAGCGCCACCAACCAGCTCGATGCGATGCAGGCGTGGGCAGGGCAGTCGGCATGGATGGCCAGGCACGCACCGGCGGCGCAGATACTGCGTGCCATGTGGGCACAGGCGCAGGCGCTGCCGTGACGGTGCTGTTCTGCAACGGGCAATTGGCCGATGCCGGGGCGTTGAGCGCGGCGCTGGTCAATTACGGGCACTTCACCTCGTTGCAGGTGCGCACTGGCGCGGTGCAGGGCTGGGCGCTGCACCTGCAGCGGCTGCAGGTGGGCACGCGTGAGCTGTTCGATGTTGAGCTGGATGGCACGCAGCTGGTGGCATGGCTGCGGCAGGCATTGCAGCAGCTCGACGCGGCGGATGCATCGGTAAGGATCACGGTGTTCTCGCGGCAGTTCGATTTCCGCCAGCCGCTGCGTACGGTGCCGGTGGATGTGTTGATCGCCGTCGCCGCGCCGGCATCGATTCCAGTGCTCGCACGTTCAGTGCTGCCGCTGCCGTATCAACGCGAGTTGGCGCATATCAAGCACGTGGGGACGTTCCCGCTGTTCCACCTGCGCAGGCAAGCCTTGCAGCGCGGATTCGATGACGCCCTGTTTGTCGATGCGCAAGGCCGCATCAGCGAAGGCACCACCTGGAACCTGGCGTTCTGGGACGGCGCGCAGGTGTGCTGGCCACAGGCATCGGCGCTGCGTGGTTGCACCGAGCGTCTGCTGATGGAAGGTTTGACCCAGCTTGGTCAGGCGCAGACCCACGTCGAGGTGCACTTGCCGTCGTTGTCCCGGTTCAGTGGCGCGGCGGCATTCAATGCCTCCGGCATCTGGCCCTTGGCAGCCATTGGTGAGCAGCACCTGGAGCAGTCCGACGTGTTGCTGGCCCACCTGCAGGTCGCATTGGCGCAGGCACCTTGGCTGGCGTTGTAACACGGGCAGTAGCTGTGCGTTTGGGCCACGGGTGGGCCTGGCTTGATCAGCTGTGCACCGCGCGCATGTCATGTCGTTCGCGTTGCGTCGGCTGCACTCGATCGGGCTGCTGTCAGGAGATCGCATGATGTTGGACCTGAGTGACCCGCATGCGACGCTGCATTGGCTGATGAGCATGTTGCTGTTCGTGCTGCATCTGGTGATCGCAGCACGGGCGCTTACCCGCGCCAACCGGACACCTGCATCCCGCGCAGCCTGGGTACTGGTGATCATGCTGGCGCCGGTCATCGGCATGCTGGCCTATCTACTGCTCGGTGAAACCAATGTTGGCCGGGCGCGCCTGCGTCGGCTGCAGCAGACAGCGCGGATGCTCGCGGACTTGAATGATGCGGCTCACAACGACGTCGCGCTGGCATCGCTGCCTGCGCCAGCGTCATCGTTGTTTGCCTTGGCGACATCGATCAACGGAGCCCAGCCTCAACGCGGCAACCGCATTGTTCTGCTCGGCGCCACCGACAGCCATCCGACAGCGCCCATGGACGATTGCAGGGCTGCCATCGATGCCCTGGTGGGCGATATCGCGCAGGCGCGGCAGAGTGTGCACATCGCCTTCTACATCTGGCTGGATGACGATGCTGGCGGTCGCGTTGCTGACGCGGTTGCCGCCGCGGCAGGTCGTGGCGTGGCGTGCAGGGTGATGGTGGATGCGCTGGGTTCACGCGCCTTCATCGGCAGCCCGCGTTGGGCGCAGCTAGCGCAAGCCGGGGTCAAGCTGCTGCGGACCCTGGACGATCTCAATCGTCTGCAGCACATGGCCTTCAGCCGCATGGACCTGCGTGATCACCGCAAGATCGTGGTCATCGACAACCGTATTGCCTACTGCGGTAGCCAGAATTGCGCGGATCCGGAATTCCGGGTCAAGCCGCGTTTTGCACCATGGATTGACCTGCTGCTGCGTTGCGAAGGTCCGGTGGTGGCGCAGACGCAGCGCTTGTTCCTGAGCGGTTGGATTCCGGAAAGCGGTGAGCCGGGGCTGGACGGATACGCGGCCGACGTGGCGCAGCCCATTGCCGATGGGTGCATGGCGCTGGCGTTTGAAACCGGTCCGGTGACCCGTCACAACGTGATGACCGATATGTTTGCCGCCTGTGTCTATGCGGCGCAGCGCGAACTGGTGATCAGTACGCCATATTTCGTGCCGGACGAAGCGCTGCTGCGTGCGATCTGTGCGGCGCCGCGCCGCGGCGTACGCACGCGGCTGATCCTGCCCAGGCACAATGACTCCTGGCTGGTTGGGCAAAGCAGTCGCAGCACCTATGCCGATCTGCTGCAGTGTGGTGTGGAGGTCTATGAATACCCGCTGGGCCTGCTGCATGCAAAATCGCTGACCATCGACGGCGAGATTGCCCTGGTCGGCTCGGCCAACATGGACCGCCGCAGTCTGGAATTGAACTTCGAGAACAACCTGCTGATCGCCGACAGTGCGGTCACCGCCAGCATCGTGCGGCGACAGGAAGGCTATCTGTCGGTATCCGAGCCGGTGCTGTTGTCGCAGGTGATGGCGTGGCCGCTGCCAATCCGCCTGCTGCAGAACGCCGTGGCGATGATGTCGCCGGTGTTGTGACGCGATGGCTCAGACGGCGGGTGCACCATCACCGCGCAGCAGGCCCATGAACTCGCCGAACAGGCGCCGGTCGATCAAACGCCCGCGGTCGTTGGCCAGGATCTCGATGGCCCGCTGTATCGGCATCGGGCCACGGTAGGGGCGCTGCGAGGTCAGTGCGTCGAAGCCATCGACGATGGTCAGGATGCGTGATTCCAACGGAATGTCTTCGCCCTGCAGGCCGTGTGGGTAGCCGCTGCCATCCCAGGCTTCGTGGTGATGGCGGATCAGCGTGGCAACGGCTTTGGCATCACTGCGGCCGGTGCTGGTGAACAGGCGTGCGCCGCGTTCCGGATGGGTGCGCATCACCGTGATCTTGTCGTCGTCGAGTTTGCCGGGGTGCAACAGGACCTCATCACGGATGCCAATCTTGCCGACATCATGGAAGCGCGCGGCCAGCACGAGATGGCCGATACGCTCTTCGGACAGATCGCAGCGGCGGCCCATGGCCTGGGCAAGTTGCGAGACGCGATCGCAGTGGTGGTCGGTATAGCTGTCGCGCTGGTCCAGCGCGGCGGCCAGTACATCGATGGCGCAGGAGCTGTCATCCGGTGGATGCGACAGGCCCACGGGCGTGGTGATGGTCAACATGATGACGGAGCCGTGTGGGGAACGGCTGCGAGCGTAAGAGAGGGGGCGTTATTTTCAACGCCCTTTCGCCTTCACGCAATGTTTACAGATTGATTTATTCAGGCGCGGCCGGGATGCAGCGTGGTCAACAACGCACGTGCGGCGTTGAAACGGTCAGCGCTTTCCGGCAACGGATGTTTGATGCGCAGCTTGTCCGGGCCATCCATCTGGTAGAGCTTGGGCTGCTTCTGGATCAGCTGGATCACCACCATCGGATCGATGTTGGGCTTGCTGTCGAAGACGATGCGACCACCGTTCTCGCCCAACTCCAGTTTGCGGATGCCCAGTTCGTTGGCCTGCAGCTTGAGCTCGGCGATGGCGAACAGATGCTTGACCGGATCCGGCAGCAGGCCGAAGCGATCGATCATTTCCACCTGCAGTTCGCGCAGGCGTTCGTTGTCGCGCGCCGAGCTGATGCGCTTGTACAAGGTCAGGCGGGTATGCACATCTGGCAGGTAGTCTTCCGGAATCAAGGCCGGTACATGCAGCTCGACATCGGCGCCGCGTGCTTCTTCACCGGCATCCAGGTCCGGCAGCTTGCCGGACTTGATCGAGCGGACCGCGCGTTCCAGCAGTTCGGTGTACAGGCTGAAGCCGATCTCGGCCATCTGCCCGCTCTGGTCTTCGCCGAGCAATTCACCCGCACCACGGATTTCAAGATCGTGGGTGGCCAGGGTGAAGCCGGCGCCCAGTTCGTCCATCGAGGCGATGGCATCCAGGCGCTTCTGCGCGTCTGGCGTGATCGAGCGCTTGTCCGGCACCAGCAGATAGGCATACGCACGGTGATGCGAGCGGCCAACGCGGCCACGCAGCTGATGCAACTGCGCAAGACCAAAACGGTCGGCGCGGTTGATGATGATGGTGTTGGCGTTGGGGATGTCGATGCCCGATTCGATGATGGTACTGGCCAGCAGCACATTGAAACGCTGCTTCTGGAAATCCAGCATCACCCGTTCCAGCTCGCGCTCGGGCATCTGCCCGTGGGCCATGCCGATGCGTGCTTCGGGCACCAGTTCGGACAGCTCGCGCTGCATCCGTCCCATGCTTTCCACATCGTTGTGCAGGAAGTACAGCTGGCCGCCACGCGACAACTCGCGTTGGAAGGCTTCGCGCAGCTGCGCGTTGTCCCATGCGGTGACGAAGGTCTTCACTGCCAGACGGTTCGGCGGCGGGGTGGCGATGATCGACAGGTCGCGCAGGCCGGCCATGGCCATGTTCAAGGTACGCGGGATCGGCGTCGCGGTCAGGGTCAGCAGGTGCACGTTGGCGCGCATCGCCTTCAGCGCTTCCTTCTGGCGCACGCCAAAGCGCTGTTCTTCATCGACGATGACCAGGCCCAGGTCCTTGAACTTCACGTCCGGCTGCAACAGCCGGTGCGTGCCGATGATCACATCGATGGTGCCTTCGGCGACCTTGTCGAGCTCGGCCTTGATTTCCTTGCTGGTCTTGAAGCGCGACAGCACTTCCACCCGCAGCGGGTAATCGGCGAAGCGGTCGCGGAAGTTGCGGTAGTGCTGTTCGGCCAGCAGCGTGGTCGGCACCAGTACCGCAACCTGCTTGCCGCCGCTTGCCGCGGCGAACGCAGCACGTACGGCGACCTCGGTCTTGCCGAAGCCGACGTCGCCGCAGACCACGCGGTCCATCGGCTGGCTGGATTGCAGGTCACGCAAGGTGGCCTCGATCGCCGCCTGCTGATCGGGGGTTTCCTCGAACGGGAAGCCTGCCGCGAACGGCTCGTAGATCGAACGGTCGACATCCAGTGCCAGGCCCGCACGGGCGCGGCGACGGGCCTGGATTTCCAGCAGCTCGGCGGCAACGTCGCGGACTTTCTCCGCAGCCTTGCGCTTGGCCTTGGCCCACTGTTCGCCACCGAGTGAATGCAGCGGCGCGGTTTCCGGCGACGCGCCGGAGTAGCGGCTGATCAGGTGCAGTTGCGCGACCGGCACGTACAGGCGGTCGCCCTTGGCGTACTCGATCTCGAGGAATTCGCCGGGCATGCCGCCGACATCCATCGCGATCAATCCGCGGTAGCGGCCAACACCATGATCTTCATGGACGATGGGCGCGCCTTCGGTCAGCTCACCAAGGTCACGGATGATGGATTCGGGCTCACGCCCGGCCCGCCGCGTACGCCGCGCCTGGCCGGCGCGCTCGGGGAACAGCTGGCGCTCGGTGAGCACCGCCAAGGCCGGCTCGCTGAGCGCAAAGCCGTCATCCAGCGGCGCCACGGTAATGGCGAACTTGAGCCCCTCTCCCTTCGGGAGAGGGGTTGGGGAGAGGGTAGGGGGCGCAAGCCCACCAGCTGTCTGGCTCTTGCCGGCAGCCTTACCCCCATCCGACCCTTCGGGCCACCTTCCCCCGATGGGGGAAGGAAGGAACTCATTGAAGCTCCCAACAACCTCAGGCCGCAATTCAGCAGCCTGCAACACTTCCAACAAAGCCTCACGCCGTCCCGGCGAATCCGCCGCGATCAGCACCCGCCCTGGGTAATGCTCGATGAAGGACTTCAGTGCCTGTCCCGCCGGCGCATCCTTGGCTGCGACCGGCAACGGCGGCAGCGGCTGGTCCCCCAGCGGCTGCGCCTCGGCGGCACGCGGATGATCGGCCGCGCAGACTTCCACGCGCGGCAGTTTGTTGAACTGCTCGCGCAGCTTGTCCGGAGACTGGTAGATCTCGTCCGGCGGCAGCAGCGGCCGTTCGATATCGTGGCGACGCTGCTCGTAACGGCTGTTGGTCTGCAGCCAGAACGCGTCGGAGGCTTCGCTGACGCCGTTGCCGAGCACGGTCATGAAACCGTCCGGCAGGTAGTCGAACAGGGTCGCGGTCTGGTTGAAGAACAGCGGCAGCATGTATTCGATGCCCGAAGGCGCCAGACCCGCCTTCAGGTCCTGGTACAGGGGACTGCGCCGGGTATCCACGTCGAAGCGTTCGCGCAGCGATGCCAGCACCTTGTTGAGGCTGGCCTCATCCATCGGCACTTCGCGGCCGGGCAGCATCTTCACTGCCGTCACCTTGTCCAGCGAACGCTGCGATTCCGGGTCGAACTCGCGGATGGAATCGATGTCCTCGTCCAGCAGCTCGATGCGCAGCGGCGCGTCGGCGCCCATTGGATAGACATCGAGCAGACCGCCGCGCACGGCGAAATCACCCGGGTCCATCACCTGCACGACATTGCGGTAGCCGGCGCTTTCCAGCCGGCGCTTCTCCGCGTCCATGTCCAGGCGCTGGCCGACCTTCAGGTCGAAGCTGCCGCCGACGATGTAGCTCAATGGCGCCAGCCGCTGCAGCAGAGTCTGCACCGGCACCACGACGATGCCTTGCTTCAGTGTCGGCAGGCGGTGCAATGCGGCCAGACGCTGCGAAATGATGTCCGGGTGCGGGCTGAACTGGTCGTAGGGCAGGGTTTCCCAATCCGGGAACGGTACCACCGGCAACTGGCTGTTCGCACCCAGCAGGGTCTGCAGATCAGCGACCAGCTGATGCGCGCTGTGGTTGTCGCGGGTGATCAGCAGCAGCGGCTTGGCGTGCGCCTGCGCGGCGCAGGCGACATGCCAGGCCAGCGCACTGCTGGAAGCCGGAGCGCGCCACCAGGCGCGGAGCTGGCCCGAACGGGGCAGCGGCGGAATGGGGTAGGTAATAGGCGACATGAACCGCGAATTTTACCAGATGCGTCCCGGTCGCCCGTTTGGGCCTGATCCGGATTGCAGGTGCGGGCGTTGCAGGGCCGATAACGCGACAGGCGCCTTGCCGGCGCCTGTCGTGGGCTGAATGGAGAACCGGCGCTTAGTTGGCCAGTTCCAGCACCATCCGCACCAGCCCGGGGGCGGCGGAAGGGTGTGGCACCTGCTTGAAGCCCAGCGAAGCGGCCAGCTGCAGCATTGGCTCGTTGTCCTGGGCGATGTCGCCATACAGGCGGTCCAGATACTTGCCGCGTGCCCATTTGACCAGTTTGCGCATCAACTGCCGGCCCAGACCCTGACCGGCAAGGAAGCCGCTGACCAGAATGGCGTACTCGGCATCGCGGGTGCCCGGGATGATGGAGGCACGCGCGACCGCGCCGACAACCGCTTCGCCGGGTGGCAGCGGCTCGGCTGCGACCAGTGCGATCTCGGTTTTCGGGTTCGGGTGGGTCAGGCGCTGGGCGGTCTCATCCGACAGTGTTTCAACCGACTGCAGGAACTTGTCGCGCACTTCTTCCGGCCCGAACAGGGCAAATGCGCCCTGCAGCGGCGCACCGTCTTCAGGGCGGATGGGTCGTATCAGCAGCTCACGGCCGCTGGGAGCCTTGAAATTTTCATGCCACGGGGGCATGCGGTTGCGTGTGGCCATGACTACGTTTCCTCCAAAGTCGCCTGATTCTGTCACCGCGGCTGCTACGTTCTGTGAACGCGGTCCAAAGCGGCTGCAGATTGCCGGCGCCGCCCGTCATTCGGGCGTCTTCAGCCACTCCAGCCGGGTCGAGGTGCCGGTTTCACCCAGATACTGCTTCAGGACCGGCAAGGCCGGGGCCAATACCTGCTCGAACTGCCATGGCGGGTTCAGCAACAGCATCCCGCTACCATTCAGACGCAGTGGAGAGTCGTCGGCCCTCACCATGAATTCGGCAACCAGGATGGACTTGGCCGGCAGCGCGGCCGCCTTGCGGAAGAACGGCTGCAGGGTGCGGCGCTGCTTGATCGGGTACCAGACTGCGCATTGCGCCTGTGGCATCCGGGCAAGAATCTCACGCAGGGTTGAGATGATCAGCGGGTACTCGGCGTCCTGCACCTCATACGGCGGATCGATCAACACCAGCGCCCGCCCGATCTTGATCGCGCCGCTCTTGGGCGGCAGGAAGGCGCGGATGGCTTCATAGCCGTTGCCGGCGTGCACCTGTACCCGGCGGTCGTGGGCAAACAGCTCCTTGAGTGCGGTGACCTCATCCTTCTGCAGCTCGCAGGCGGCCATGCGGTCCTGTTCGCGCAGGGCGCGCGCGGCCAGCAGCGGCGAGCCGGGGTAGGAGATCAAGGCGCCGACCGGGTTGTCGGCCTGCACCGCGCGCAGGTACTGCTCCACCACTTCGGGCAGCGACGGGGTGGTCATCAGCCGCAGCACACCTTCATCGATCTCGGCGGTTTTGCGGCTTTCCTCCGCGGACAGCAGGTAACGGCCGCGGCCGGCATGCGTGTCCAGCACGAAGAAGGGCGAGTCTTTGCGCTTGAGCGCGTCGATCATCGCCAGCATGACGATGTGCTTGAGGACGTCGGCGTGGTTACCGGCGTGGAAGGCGTGGCGATAATTCATCGGCGAAGTTTACGGCTTGCGGCGTGGTGTGGGCGTTTTCATTGGAGGGAGCCGGTTGGGCGCTGTTTGCGCGGCGGTGCTGGGGGCCGATCCGAAGGGGTCCAATACGTCCCGATTGCTGCCGGCCGCTGGCGTCTGCAGCAAGGCCAGCTATGCTGATGCAATGTCCAGCCAACCTGCCCGGGTACTCGTCGTCGAAGACGAGGCCGCCATCGCCGACACCCTTCTTTATGCGCTGCGCAGCGAAGGCTATGCCGCCAGTCACTGCACGCTGGGTCGCGAAGCGCTGGCCTTGCTGCGCCAGCATGGCGCCGATGTGCTGGTGCTGGACGTCGGCCTGCCCGACCTGGGCGGCTTCGAGGTCTGCCGTGAACTGCGCACTTTCAGCCAGGTGCCGGTGATCTTCCTGACCGCCCGCAACGACGAGTTCGATCGCGTATTGGGGCTGGAGCTGGGCGCCGACGACTATGTGACCAAGCCGTTCTCGCCGCGCGAGATGGTGGCCCGGGTACGCGCGCGATTGCGCCGGACCGCGCCTGCTGCACCAGTTGCAGCGGAGGAGGGTGGCTGGAAGCAGCTGGGGCGGTTCGCGATTGACCACGACGGCCGCCGCATCCGTTACGACGAGGCGTTGCTGGACCTGACCCGCTACGAATACGCCTTGCTGGCGGCACTGCTGCAGCGGCCCGGGGCGATCCTGAGCCGGGCACAGCTGATGGAGCGTGGCTGGGACCACGCCAGCGACAGCACCGACCGTACCGTCGATACCCACGTCAAAACCCTGCGCGCGAAGCTGCGTGCGGCCGGCGCTCAGGGCGAACCGATCCGTACCCACCGTGGCGTCGGCTACGCTCTGGATGTCTGACCGATGCGTATCGGGCTGAAGCTGTTCCTGGGGTTCTTCCTGATTGTCGGCATCGCCGCGTTCTTCGTGATGCGTGTGTTCGTCAACGAAGTGAAGCCCGGCGTGCGCCAGGCGATGGAGTCGACCCTGGTGGACGCGGCCAATGTGCTGGCGGTGATGGCTGCGCCGGATCTGAAGGCTGGCCACATCGGCGACGGTGACTTCGCCGCGCGCCTGGCCACTGCCCAGCGCCGCGATCCCAAGGCGATGGTGTGGCGTTTCCCCAAGCGGAGCATCGATTATCGGGTGACGGTGACAAATGCGCAGGGCATCGTGGTCTACGACTCACGCGGGCAGGACGTGGGCCGCGACAACTCGCGCTGGAATGATGTCTACAGAACCCTGCGCGGTGAGTACGGCGCGCGTTCCAGTCCGGAGATACCGGGCGACGAAACCAACACCGTGATGCACGTGGCCGCGCCGATGTACGACCCGGCTGACGGACGCACCCTGATCGGCGTGCTGACGCTGTCGCAGCCCAACGACACCATCGATCCCTTCATCGTTGCCAGCCAGCGCGCCATCATCGCGCGCGGTGCCTGGTTGATCGGTTTGTCGGCCTTGATCGGTTTGCTGATGACGTGGTGGTTGTCGCGCGGCATCAGCGGGCTGAGTCGTTATGCCAAGGCCGTCAGCGCCGGTGAGCCGGTGCCGCCGCCGAAGCGGCGCCGCGACGAGATCGGCGACCTCGGCCGGGCGCTGGAAACCATGCGCCGCAAGCTCGAAGGCAAGGCCTATGTCGAACAGTACGTGCAGTCGCTGACCCACGAGATGAAGAGCCCGCTGGCGGCGATACGCGGCGCTGCCGAACTCCTGCAGGAGCCCTTGCCGGAAGCTGACCGGCAGCGTTTCGCCGCCAACATCGTGCAGCAGGAGCGGCGCCTGACCGAAACCATCGACCAGTTGCTGCGGCTTGCCGAGGTTGAACAGCACGGTTGGCTGCAGCGGCGCACCGAGGTGGATCTGGTCGCGGTCTGCCGCGCGCTGGCCGAGGATGCGGCGCCACGCCTGCAGGCCGGGCAGATCCAACTGGATGTGCAACTGCCGGAGCGCGCAGCGGTGCAGGGCGATGCTTTCCTGCTGCGGCAGGCGCTTTCGAACCTGCTGGACAACGCGATCGCGTTTTCCGCGCCGGGCGGTCGCATCGTGCTGAGCGTGCAACGCCAGCAGCAGAACTGGCGCATCGCCGTGCGCGACAACGGCCCTGGTGTGCCGGAGTACGCGCAGGAGCGGGTGTTCGAGCGCTTCTATTCGCTGGCGCGGCCGGGTACGGGGCAGCGCAGTTCCGGCCTGGGCCTGCCATTTGTGGCCGAAGTGGCGCGCCTGCATGGCGGCGTTGCGGAACTGGGCAATCATCCTGAAGGTGGCGCCGAAGCGCGCCTGCTGCTGCCGGCCGGCTGACTTCACATTCGCTTCAAACTCGGCACAAACCCTGCTCACCGGTCGCGTTCAACCTGTCCCTGTTTCCACACGAGGACGGGACATGACTTCCCTGAAACTGCTGTTGCGCTTCGCCATTGTCGGCGGGCTGGTGTTGTTGCTGCTGATTCCCCTGCTGCTGATCCGCAGCACCATCAATGAGCGTGAGCGTTACCGCGACGAGGCGGTCGAACGGGTATCGCAGAGCTGGGCCGGCGAGCAGTCGCTGATCGGCCCGGTGCGGGTGCTGCCGTGGACCCAGCAGCGCGAAGTCGAGATTCCGGCCGAAGGCAACAATCCGCGCAAGACAGAAATGCGCGTTGAAAGCGGCTACGACCTGCAGATGCCGACGCGCTTGAATGTGCAGGGTAATATGCGCACCGACGAGCGCACCGTCGGCCTGTTCAAGGTGCCGGTCTACAACTGGCAGGCCAAACTGCAGGCCGAGTTCGCCGAGAGCAGCTATGTGGCGGTGCCGGGGCGCACCTACGGCCGTCCCTATCTGGCGATGGGCGTGTCCGATGTGCGCGGCCTGGTAGGTACGCCGAACCTGCGCGTCGACGGCCGTGCGATCCAGCTGCAACCCGGCTCCGGCGCTCTGGAAGGAACCTCCAAGGGCTTGCATGCGCCGCTGTCGGTATTGCCGGATTCGGTGCAGGGCGTGCTGCGCGAGGGGAGCAAGGTCGAGCTGGAGTTCGTGCTGGGCGGCACCCGTTCGCTGGCGGTTGCGCCGGTGGGTGACGACACCCGCGTCTCGCTCTCATCAACCTGGCAGCATCCGCTGTTCGGCGGCAGCTTCCTGCCCAACGAGCGCAGCATCGATGCCAGCGGCTTCAAGGCGGAGTGGGCGGTGTCATCGCTGGCCTCGGCGGCACAGGCGCAGCTGGTCAGGGCGATCCGCAGCGACGGTGGCAGCGTGGAGGCATTGAACGTGGCCTTGGTGGACCCGGTGGACACCTATACGCAGGTGGACCGTGCCAGCAAGTACGGCATCCTGTTCGTGCTGCTGACCTTCGTTGGCTTTGCATTGTTCGAGCTGATCAAGCAGCTGAAGATCCACCCGCTGCAGTACCTGCTGGTTGGTCTGGCATTGGCGATCTTCTTCCTGCTGCTGCTGAGCCTGTCCGAGCAGATTGCGTTCTGGAAGGCGTATCTGATTGCGGCGGCGGCGTGTATCGGCCTTCAGGGTTTCTATCTCAGCGGGGTACTGCACAGCTGGAAGCGCGGTGTCGGTTTCGCAACGATGCTGACCATGTTGTACGGCGTGCTGTACGTGCTGCTGGTCTCGGAGAACAACGCGTTGCTGATGGGTTCGCTGCTGCTGTTCGGCATCCTTGCCGCGATCATGTGGATCACCCGCAAGGTCGATTGGTACGAGCTGAGCAATCGTGCGGTGAGCAAGCAGGCTTGATCTCGCAGTTGCGATGACAGGGCGGGGTGGCGTTGGCCATCCCGCCCCTTTCGCAGGGAGGAATGACATGAATCGTGCATTGATCCATCGCCGTGCGCAGCGCTTGTTGCCTGCGGGTATCGAGACCTGCGGCTTGTTGCACTTCGGCTTGGCGCCGGGGCAGGTGGAGCGGGCGCTATTGGGCAGTGTGTTTGCTGGTGGGCAGGCGCAAGGGGTTGTGGCGCTGCGCTTGTCGTTGTCGACGGCGTTGGCGATCCGGCGCAAGGGGCTGCGGTATTTCGAACCAGGCGATTGGGTTTATTCAGCGTTTGCCGAGGCTCATTCGTCGGATGCCGGTGGTTTTGCGTGTGGAGCAGAGGGCTTGGGTGCGCTGCCGACGACACATGGCGCTGGATACTCCGCCGTCGCTCAAGATGGCCGTTCGTGGTTTGTGGTGCTGCCGGTGGAACGTCTCGTGGTTTATGGGTGGTGGGAGTGAGGGGCGCTGGGTTCTTGCCATGTTGCGCACGTGCTCCCTTCTCTCGCGTTCGCGAGGAACACTGGGCCTTCTGCCGCAAAGGCGGGATGCTTGAGGAGTCGGCCCCGCGAAGGCGGGCTGCGGGCGCACGCCGGGCCGAATGATTCTCCCTTCTCCCGCTCGCGGGAGAAGGTGCCCGGAGAGCCTGCCCCCGCGAAGGCGGGGGGCGGATGAGGGAGCTTTGGGTTTGGCTGTTGCTCTGTTTTTGTGAAAGGCCAATGCGGCAGCAACAACCAAAAACAGAGCTTTCACTCCCCTGCGGGGAGCGAGTTACTTCTCTTTGCTTGTGCAAAGAGAAGATAACCAAGAGAAACACACCCTTCCTCCGCGCCCACGCCGCTGCGCGACGTGGGTCCACTCCGCTGGCAGGATTTTTCGACGATACATCCATGTATCGTCGAAAAACGACGCACAACCATGTGCGCCGCCCCGGTCGGGGTCGTGTGTGCCCGCTCCGTCGCTGCGGAAGGGGCCCGGTAAGTCAATGGCGGAAGCAACAGCAACAGCAACAGCAACAGCGGCAACGGCAACGGCAACAGCAACAAGCGCAACGACTGTGGGCTGATACGGATCCGGGTTGCGCACCCTTGAGAACTGCCGGGATGTGTTCCGAAAGCCAATGCCCTTGATCGGCAAAGTCGGCGGCTGCCTGTGCTGGCGTATGTGCTGGTGACTCGTGCGGGTTGAATCGCACCGTCGTTGCCAAACCATGACCATTGGCCGACTCGGCAGCTGCTGTGTACTGGCTAGACTCGGTGGTTTGTCGTCATTGGGCCTTGGGCCGGGGAAAGCATGATCAAGCGGGGTTTGTTGGCGTTGTGCATGGGCTTGGCGGTGAGCGCTACGGCGCAGGCGGCCGAGCAGGTGGATCTGGACATGGTCAGCAAGATCCGCCAGGAGGCGTTCCACCGTTCGCAGGTGATGGACACCTTCAGCCATCTGACCGAAACCATCGGCCCGCGCCTGACCAATTCGCCGGCCATGACCCAGGCTAATGCCTGGAGCCGCAGCAAGTTCACCGAGTGGGGCCTGGTCAATGTGCACGACGAGGCCTTCGAGGACTTCGGTCGTGGCTGGGAGTTCAGCTCGGCCAGTGTCGAGATGCTGGGCCAGCGCGTACAGCCGCTGCACGCCCTGCCCAAGGCCTGGACGCCGGGCACCAATGGCGCGGTGGAAGGCGAGCTGATCCAGGTCGATATCAAGAAGCTGGCCGACCTGGAGAAATACAAGGGCAAGCTGCGCGGCAAGATCCTGCTGCTGGGGGACGCGCGCGAGTACAAGCGTGGCACCGAGTCCGATTCGCACCGCCACGACGCGACCTCGCTGGAAGGCCTGCAGGCCTTCACCATCCCCAAGACCGCGGAAGAAGACCGCGCAAAGCGGGTGAAGGAATACAACGAGCGCCAGGAGCTGGGCAAGGCGGTCAATGCTTTCTTCGTCGAGGAAGGCGCGCTGGCCGCGATCAGCATCAGCGGCTGGGACAACGGCATCATCCGTGTCGCCGGTGGTGGTTCGCGCAAGGCCGGCGAGTCGGTGGGCATTCCCGAGCTGGCGATGATCGCCGAGCATTTCAATCCGCTGGTGCGCGCACTCAAGGACAAGCAGACGGTGACGCTGCGGGTCAATGTGGATGCGCGCTTCACCGATGAGACCAACCAGCCGGGCCACAACACGCTGGCCGAGATCCGCGGCAGCAGCAAGGCTGACGAGATCGTGATGCTGGGTGCGCACATGGACTCCTGGCACACCGGTACCGGCGCGGCCGACAACGCCGCCGGCGTGGCGGTGATGATGGAGGCGATGCGTATCCTCAAGGCGGTGGGCGCCAAGCCCAAGCGCACCATCCGTGTCGGCTTGTGGAGTGGTGAGGAGCAGGGCCTGATCGGTTCGCAGGCCTATGTGGCACAGCACTTCGCGCGCTACCCGGAGCCGACCGATGCGGCGCAGAAGGCGTTGCCGGCGTCGTTGCGTGAGCCGACCGGTCCGCTGCAGAAGCTGCGTGATTACGACAAGTTCCAGGTCTACTTCAACATGGACAATGGTTCGGGCCGGTTCCGTGGCATCTATGCGCAGGAGAACATGGCGGCGATGCCGATCTTCGAGGCGTGGTTGAAGCCGTTCAACGATGTGGGTGCGACCACGGTGGCCACGCGCAATACCGGCAGCACCGATCACATCAGCTATGACCGGGTGGGTCTGCCGGGCTTCCAGTTCATCCAGGACCGTCTGGATTACTTCAGCAATGTGCATCACAGCCATCTGGATACCTGGGATCACGCCGAGGCGGAGGATCTGAAGCAGGCGGCGGCGATCGTTGCATCGTTCGTCTATAACGCTGCGATGCGTGAGGAGCGGTTCCCGCGTAAGCCGTTGTTGGAGAAGTGAGTTAGCCGGATTTGCTAGAAGGAAGGGCCGCATTGCGGCCCTTCTGCTTTTCGCGCAGAACGAACAGATGCTTGGTGCGTCCCTTCTTCCGCTTGCGGGGGAAGGTGCCCGAGGGGCGGATGGGGGGAGCTTTGGCTTCGGTTGTTGCTCTAAGCAACAGCAAGAGCAAGAGCTTTCGCTCCCCTGCGGGGAGCGAGTTACTTCTCTTTGCTTGTGCAAAGAGAAGGTAACCAAGAGAAACACACCCTGCCTCCGCGCCCACGCCGCTACGCGACGCGGGTCCACTCCGCTGGCAGGATTTTTCGACGAGACATCCCTGTCTCGTCGAAAAACGACGCACATCCCTGTGCGTCGCCCCGTGCGGGGTCTTGTCTGCCAGCTCCGTCGCTGCGGAAGGGGCCCGGTAGATCAAAGGCTGGAGCAACGGCAATGGCAACGGCAACGGCCGAAGCCAGAGCCAGAGCCAGAGCCAGAGTTGCCCTCACCCCAAGGCCTCTCCCGTGAGCGGGAGAGGGGCTTATAGCGGCAGGTCGCTGGCTCTTGTTGCGTCTTTCGGTCCGCGCGCGAAGGGCTGGAGCGGGTTCGAAGCACCGGCAGGGGGGAAAAGGTAAAATGCCCCGATTCCAACTTCTGCGCCCGTCATGACCGTCCGTACCCGCTTTGCCCCCAGTCCCACCGGCTACCTGCATATTGGTGGCGCCCGCACCGCGCTGTATTGCTGGCTGGAGGCGCGTCACCGTGGCGGTGAGTTCGTGCTGCGCATTGAAGATACCGACCGCGAGCGCTCCACCCAGGCCGCCATCGATGCCATCCTCGA
Organism: Stenotrophomonas sp. STEN029; assembly: GCF_056760015.1. NCBI lineage: Bacteria > Pseudomonadati > Pseudomonadota > Gammaproteobacteria > Lysobacterales > Lysobacteraceae > Stenotrophomonas > Stenotrophomonas sp. STEN029. The sequence continues at coordinate 44,433 of NZ_JBRREC010000010.1, forward strand.
GGCGATGGACTGGCTGGGCCTGGGCTATGACGAAGGCCCGATCTACCAGACCGCGCGCGTTGCCCGCTACCAGGAAGTGGCCGAGCAGCTGATCGCCTCGGGCAAGGCATATTACGCCTACGAGACCAAGGAGGAGCTGGACGCCATGCGTGAAGCCGCCATGGCCAAGCAGGAGAAGCCGCGCTACAACGGCGCCGCCCGCGAGCTCAACCTGCCGTACAAGGACGACCCGAACCGCGTCATCCGCTTCAAGAACCCGCTTGAGGGCACAGTGCTGTTCGATGACCTGATCAAGGGCAATATCGAAATCGCCAACAGCGAGCTGGATGACATGGTCATCTTCCGCCCGGACGGCTACCCGACCTACAACTTCGCGGTGGTGGTCGACGATTGGGACATGAACATCAACGAGGTCATCCGCGGTGATGACCATATCAACAACACCCCGCGCCAGATCAATCTGTACGAGGCCATCGGCGCGCCGGTGCCGAAATTCGGCCACATGCCGATGATCCTGGACGAGCAGGGCGCCAAGCTGTCCAAGCGCACCGGCGCGGCCGACGTGATGCAGTACAAGGACGCCGGCTACCTGCCCGAGGCGCTGTTGAGCTACCTGGCCCGTCTGGGCTGGTCGCACGGTGACCAGGAGATCTTCACCCGCCAGGAACTGATCGACCTGTTCGACGTCACCAACTGCAATTCCAAGGCCGCGCGCCTGGACATGGCCAAGCTGGGCTGGGTCAACCAGCACTTCCTGAAGACCGAGACGCCGGAGTCCATCGTTCCGCACCTGGTCTACCAGTTGGAAAAGCTCGGTCTGGACATCAGCAAGGGCCCGGCCCCGGTCGATGTGGTCATCGCCCTGCGTGAACGCGTGCAGACCCTGAAGGAAATGGCCGAGAAGGCCGTGGCCTGGTACACCTCGCTGAACGAATACGACGACGCAGCCGTGGCCAAGCACTTCAAGGCCGGCGCCGAGGTGCCGCTGGCCAAGGCCCGCGAGCTGCTGGCAGCAGCTGAATGGACCGCCGAAGGCGTGTCCGTGGCACTGCATGAGGTGGCCGCGCAGCTGGAAATCGGCATGGGCAAGGTCGCCCAGCCGCTGCGCGTAGCCATCACCGGCACCCAGGTGAGCCCTGACATTTCCCATACCGTGTATCTGGCTGGGCGCGACGAGGCCTTGAAACGCATCGACGCCGCACTCATCAAGATCCCAACGGCCTGACCCCGAGGTAGACATGACCGACGCACACTCCTGCACCGCCCCGCACCACCACGTCGAAGACGCGGCCGGTTTTGTCGCGGTGGTCGAACGGGTGTGCCGCGAGCGCGGATTGCGGTTGACCCCGATCCGCGCCAACGTGCTGCGGCTGATCGCCGAGGCCGGCAAGCCGGTCAAGGCTTATGAACTGCTGGAATGGGTGCGTGAAGGCAAGGGTGTGGGCGCCGATGCCCCACCCACGGTCTACCGCGCGCTGGACTTCCTGATGGCCAACGGTTTCGTGCACAAGCTGTCGTCGGTCAACTCGTTCGTCGCCTGCCACCACCCGAGCAGCAACCAGCATTCGGTGCCGTTCCTGATCTGCGACCGCTGCCATAGTGCAGTGGAGCTTGAAGACCGCGACATCGTCCGCCAGCTCGAAGCCCGTGCCAAGGAGCTGGGCTTCAAGCCGCAGGCACAGACGCTGGAAGTACACGGCCTGTGCGCGAACTGCGCAGGCTGAGTCTTTAGCCCCTCTCCCTGCGGGGAGAGAGGGGCAGCATGCGAACCATTGGTTCGCTGCCCATCGAACGCCCTTGCGCCAGCGCAAGGGCCGGGGTGCGGAGCAGGGGTTGGGGTGAGGGTGAAGCGCCCCGCGGAAATGATTTTTGTAGGAGCGGCGTAAGCCGCGAAGCCGATAGGCTTCGACCGCCCCGGCTACTTCGGTGTGGTCAATGCGCTATCGGCTTCGGATGTTGCGGTGGTTTCGCGGCTTACGCCGCTCCTACAACAGCCCACTGTGCTTACGGCTTTGCCTCGTAGACCACTTCGCCATCCTTGATCGTCTGCAGCACCTTGATGGTGTGCAGCTGGCTGCGTTCGATGGTCATTGGGTTGTCCGACAGCAGCGCCAGGTCCGCACGCTTGCCGACTTCGATCGAGCCCTTGCTGCTCTCCTCGCCGTACTGGCGCGCTGCCCACAAGGTGATCGCTTTCAGCGCGATCGCCGGTGATACGCGCTGCTCCGGTCCCAGCACGCGACCACTACGGGTCACGCGGTTGACCGTCGCATCCAATACCCGCATCGAATCCGGAAACACCACCGGCGCATCGTGGTGGGAGGTGAACACCATGCCCGCGTCCAGCACCCATTGCGTGGGCGAGATGTTCTCGGCGCGCTCCGGACCCAGCACCGAGTCGCGGTGCCAATCACCCCAGTAATAGGTATGCATCGGGAACAGCGAGGGGAAGATGCCAAGACGGCGCAGCTCACCGACCTGATCCTTGCGCAGGGTCTGGCCGTGGATCAGTACCGGCAGCAGGTGTTTGTCCGGGTACTTGGCTTCTGCGACGGCGACGGCGTGGATCAGCTGATCAATCGCGGCATCACCATTGGCATGTGCCTGTACTTGCCAGCCATGGCCCCAGGCCTGGGTGATGAGGTCATCGACCTTGGCGGTGGGGAAGGCGGGATAGCCGGCATAGTCCGGCTTCTCGCCCTCGGGGACCTTGTAATATGGCTTGGTCAGCCACGCGGTTTTGCCCTGTGGCGAGCCATCCAGGCTGATCTTCACGCCGGCGATGCGGAAGTGGTCGGTGTAGTTCAGGCCATAGAAGGGACCTTGCATGGCCGGGTTCTGCAAGGCCACTTCGATATCCGGATAGGACACCACGTCGATCTTGAGTTTGCCGGCCTTGGCCGCCATCGGCAGCAGTTGCAAGGTGCCTGCGTCGGTCTTGGCGTCCTGGGCGGTGGTGTAGCCGTATTTCATATACAGCGCCTGGCCAGCTTCGAGCATGGCCAGGGATTGCTCGACAGTCATCGCCGGCATCAGCTTGGCCAGGGCGATGTTGTGCGCGCTTTCCTCCAGCACACCATCGGGCACATTGCTGCCTGGCTCGCGGCGGATCACGCCGCCGGGTGGGTTGGGTGTGTCGGCGGTGATGCCGGCCAGTTCAAGTGCCTTGCTGTTGTAGGCGCCGAGATGGCCGGACTGGTGCATCAGGATGATCGGTATGTCAGTGGCGATCGCATCCAGATCCTGGCGGGTCGGATGCCGCTGTTCGACCAGTTGCGAATCGTCGTAGCCGAAACCGATCAGCACCTTGTAGCCTTCGGGTGTGCTCGGATGCGCGCGGAACTCGCGCATGATCTTCTGCAAGGCGGGGATCGAGTTGCCTTCGCCATCAGGTGCGGGCAGCAGGTTTGCCGACAGCGCCTGCAGCCCAACGCCTGAAACGTGGCCGTGCGCGTCGATGAAGCCCGGCGTCAGCGTATGACCCTGCAAGTCGATCTGCTGCGCTTGCGGGCTGAAGCGGCGTGCCGCCTTGCGGGTGCCGACAAAGGCGATGCGACCATCGCGCACGACGATGGCTTCCGCTTCGGGGTGGTGGTCGTCCACGGTGACGATGGGCCCACCGGAATACAGCGTGTCTGCTGCGTTGGCGGAGGTGGCCGTGAGTGCGGCCAGGACGGAGAGCGCCAGAATCAGTTTCACCGAGGGTTCTCCCGGTTGTGGGCAGGGCTACAGCCTAGCGCAATCGGGTGAAGGCCTTGCTCCCTCCCCTTGCGCAGCAGGGGAGGGCTGGGGAGGGGTTGGCTCTGGGCCGTTCTCGCAATGTCAGCTTCGCGGCTTACGCCGCTCCCACAAGATGGTCGGTAAGCCCTTGCCGAGCATGGCTCGGCACTACCGCTGTTGCTCCCTCCCTTGCGTAGCAGGGGAGGGTTGGGGAGGGGTTGGGCTTTGCGCAGGTGACGCCGCGGTGTCCACTTCCACCACCACCGACATGCCGGGGCGCAGGCGCGCGGCCAGTGGCTGGTCGGGGTCGATGGCGATGCGGATCGGCAGCCGCTGCACCACCTTGGTGAAGTTGCCGCTGGCGTTGTCGGGCTTGAGCACCGAGAACTCCGAGCCGGTGGCCGGGGCGATCTGCTCGATGTGGCCGCGCAGCTTCTTGCCCTGGAAGGCATCGACGCTGAATGTCGCGGGTTGGCCGATCGCCATGTTCCAGGTCTGGCCTTCCTTGTAGTTGGCTACTACCCACAGCGTGTCCGGGACCAGGAACAGCAACTGGCTGCCGGCGGTAACGTACTGCCCAAGCCGAACGGTCGCTTCCGATACCTGGCCATCACGCGGCGCCTTGATGACGGTGTTGTCGAGGTCGATCTTCGCCAGTTCCAGGGCGGCTTCAGCCATGGCGACCTTCGCCTCCAGACCCTTGCGCGCCACTTCGGTGGAGGTGAGGGTTTCTTCGGCGATATGGATGGCTGCCTGCGATTGCGCCACGCCGGCAGTCGCCGCCTGCGCCGAGGCGCGCAGCTTGTCGCGGTCGCTGTTGGAAACCAGTCGCTGTGCGGCCAGGGCTTCATAGCGCTGCAACTCGGTGCGGCTGCGTTGCTGCTCGGCCTGTTGCGCCGAATGGTTCGCGCGTGCGGAACTGATCTGGGCGCGGTTCTGCGCCTGGCTCTGGTCGGAGTTGGCCAGCTGCGCGCGTGCATCTTCGAGGGAGGCCTGCGCTTGATCCACCTTCTGCCGGTAGATGCGCTCATCGATGCGCAGCAGCGGTTGGCCTTGTTTGACATGGTCGAAGTCGCTGACCAGCACCTCGGTGACATAGCCGTTGACCTGCGGTGCCAGCACGGTCACCTGGCCGCGCACATAGGCATCGTCGGTGTGCATGAGCGTGCTGTTGAACGGCCACAACTGCCAGGCGCGCAGGATCAAGGTCAATCCGACCAGGGCGACGATGATCATCACCACCACCGCACGGCGACTCGGGCGGTTGTACTTGGACACCGGCGTGGGCGCCGGGGTTGAAGTGTTCTTTTCGGTCTTGTTGCTCATGTTTCTGCTCGGTTGTCCTGGGCCCCGGCGCGGTCACGCCGGATCACCTGTTTCACGCGGGGATTGCGCAGCGTCACTTCCAGCAGCAGCCAGCTCAGGAAGCAGATCGCGACCCAGCCACTGAAGGCGAATACATCGTTGAAGGCGCGTACATTGGCCTCGCGTTTTGCCGCCGCTGCCAAGGCGGCACTGGCCTGTGCCTTGAGTTGTACCGGGTCGGTGATGACGCGGGCGTAGGCTTGCTGCTGCAGCTGCAGGCGGTGCGCCACCTGTGGATCGGCGGGATTGAGCTGGCTGACCAGTGCGGTCGAATAGAGGTGTTCGCGGTGCAGCTGGTAACTGCTCAGGAACGCCGAGCCGGCGAGGCTGCCGAAGCTCTGGGTCAGCGACAGGATCACGATGAAGGACACGATGTGGTCCAGCCCGCGCGCCATCGCCTGGCGTATGCCGATCAGCATCAATGGGCCCATGAACATGCCGCTGCCCACCGCCGCCAGGAACTGGCTGAGGGCGAAATCCATCGGCCGGTCCATGCTGGTGCGGTGCTGGTCGAGGAAGGCGGCACTGCCGAGCAGGATGATCGACACCAGCAACTGCGGGATCAGCGCCTTCGGCCCGAAGGTCAACGCACCGGCAGCGATGCCGACCAGCACGCCGATCAGGATCACCCCGAACAAGGGCGCCATCTGGTCCGGGCCCATGCCCAGCGTGCGCATCATCGAGATCATCCCGTAGGACTGCTCGTTGGTCAGGAAGCGGATCAGGAACGCGCCGACGATGAAGCGCAGCATCACCGGCCCCATCAACCAGCGCACCTGCAGCAGCGGGTTGCGACGCTGGTGCTCGATGCACAGACCGGTGGTGATCAGCACCACCGCCGCAGTCAATGCCCAGCCCAGCCATGGGGAGTCGAACCACCAATGCAGGTAGCCCTGGCTCAGCACCACCACCAGCAGCGCCAGACCCGGCGCGAGCAGGGCGAAGGTGAGGAAGTCGGTGCGCTCGAAGACCTTGATCTGGATGCCGGGCGGCAGCTTCAGTACCACCACCGCGGCAAACGAACACAGTGCCAGCCCGGCCTCGAACAGATACAGGTTCTGCCATTCGCCATGGTCGAGCAGGCCGGGCGACAGCAGCCACGCCAACGGCACGGCGAGCTGCGACAGGCCGACGCCTATCACCAGCAGGTTGCCGACGTATTTGCGCGGCAAGGCCTGCAGCATGTACAGCGTGCCCAGCGTGGTGCAGGCGGCACCGGCAAAACCGCTGCCGGCGCGTACCAGCAAGGTGGTCGCGTTGTTGCCGACAAACAGATGCAGCACCGCCAATGCGGCATAGGTGCCCAGGCCGATCTCGGCGAACAGGCGGATGCCGTACTCCTGGCGGAACTTGAACACCAGCAGGTTGGCGCTGACATTGACCATCAGGTAGGCGGCGACCAGCCAGTTGGCCTCGCTGGCCTGCAGCCCCATCTGGCCGGTGATCAACGGCAGGTTGGCGCTGATCAGGGCATTGCCCAGCCCGCCGGTGATCGCCACCAGCACCGCCACGGCGGCGTAGGCCGCACGCCGGTGCGGGGGATGCCAGGGCATCGAGGCCGAGCCGGGCAGGCTGGGCTTCTCGTGCTCTTCCCAGTCCGGAATGGGCTTGAGGGGTTTCATGTGCGTTCCGTTGCAGCCTGCACGGACAGGCCGGGACGCAGCAATTCAATCGCACGCCGTGCGAGGGTGGCGCGATCTTCGACGGTGCGGCCGCGCAGGGCGGCGCCGAGCATGCCGGAGATCAACGAGATATCCGACAGCTGCAGGTCAAGCCGGCACAGCCCTGCGGCCTTGGCCCGCAGCAGTGCCGGTTCGGACAGGCCGAGAATGCGCTCGCGTGCGGCCTTGATCGTGGGCTCGTCCGGGTCCACCGCGCGCCAGTAATCGGCCAACGCAGGCGAATGCACGATGCGCCTGGCCATGCCGATGATCAGCTCGAACAGGGCATCGTCGCGCTCGCCCAGTTCCTGCAGGTGCGCTTCGATCTTTTCCACGGTCCGCTGCAGCAGGGCTTCGATCAGCGCGGTGCGGTCGGGGAAGTTGCGGTACAGCGTTGCCCGGCCCACACCGGCGCGAGCCACCACCAGATCAAGTGGAGCGGTGATGCCGTGCTCGCCGAACACGGCGTCGGCCGCATCCAACAGCAAGGCACGACGCACGGCGGCATCGGAGCGAATGGAAGTCATGCCGCATATGATCCGGACAAAAGTGTCCGGTTTCAATGGGCACGATGAAACGGGCCGTTGCAGCGGCCCGTTTCGTTCAGCTCGCAGCGAGCTGGCGGCGCAGTGGTGCTTCGCGGATCGGCAGGTTGATCAGTGCTGCAGCAGCGGCCAATGCCATGTCCGCGTACCACATCCAGCTGTAGTCGCCGCCATATTCCAGTGCCACGCCACCCAGCCAAGCACCGAAGAACGCGCCGATCTGGTGCGAGAACAGGGTCAGGCCGAACAAGGTGCCCATGTGACGCGGACCGAACAGCTTGCCGACCAGTCCCGCGGTGGGTGGCACCGTCGCCAGCCAGGTGAAGCCCAGTGCGGCGGCGAACACATAGAAGGTCATCGGTGTCGGCGGTGATGCCAGATAGACCGCGATCAGCACCGCGCGGCTGAGGTACATCCAGAACAGCAGCCACTTCATGCGGAAGCGTTCGCCAAGCGCACCGATGATCAGGCTGCCGGCAACATTGAACAGGCCGATCAGGGCAATCGACACCGAGGCCACGTTCGGCGACAACCCGCAAAGCGCGATTTCGCCGGGCAGGTGGGTGACCAGGAAGGCGATATGCACGCCACAGGTGAAGAAGCCCAGATGCAGGCACCAGTAACTGCGATCACGCAGGGCGCGCTGCAGCTGCGGACGCAGCGCTTCGCCGTCGTCACTGGCCTCGTTGCGTGGCGCACGCTTGCGCAACGGCCAGGCCAATGGCAATGACAGCAGCACGATGAAGGCCAACGCATACAAGGCCTTGATCCAGCCGAAAGCACTGAGCAGCAGCTGCACCAGTGGTGCGAACAGGAACTGGCCAAGTGAGCCGCCGGCATTGATGACGCCGGCGGCCATCGAGCGCTTCTGCGCGGGAATACGCCAGGCGGTTGCGCCGATCAGCACCGAGAAACTGCCGGCACCGGCACCGGCTGCCAGCAGCAGGCCGAAGCTGAGGTTCAGTCCCCAGGCGTCGGGAAGCAAGGTTGCCGCGATCAGGCCGACCGCCAGCAGCACGCCGCCGCCGACCAGTACCGGCAGCGGTCCGCGCTGGTCGGCCATGGCACCGAAGAATGGCTGCACCGCACCCCATACGAATTGGCCGATCGCCAGCGAGAAACTGATCTGGGCGATGCCAAGTCCGGTCGAAACATGGATGGGGTCGATCAACAGACCGCTGGTCTGGCGCACGCCCATGGTCACCATCAGGATGCTGGAGGCGGCGAGCAACAGCAGCCAGGGAGTGCGGGCAGGAGCTTGCGTGGTCATGCTGCTTGCTCCTGTTCCAGTGCCTGGGTAAGTGCTTCCAGCTGGTGGTTGAGGTCTTCGATGCGTTTGCCGCCGAACAGCATTTCGATCTCCCGCTGGGCTTGCTGCCAGAGAGGAAAGGCCTTCTGCAGGCGGCGCTTGCCGGCGGCGGTGATGTGCAGCTGGCGCTGGCGGGAGTCCGCGCCGGGGGCGGAACTGAGCAGGCCCGCTTCGAGCAGCGGCTTGAGGTTGCGGGTGAGGGTGGTGCGGTCCATGCCCAGCGCATCGGCGAGCTCGCCCAGTGGCCGCGGCTGGCTGGAGCGGCGCAGGATGGAATAGGCGTTGAGGCTTAGATCAGCGGTGGCCAGATGGCGGTCATAGAGCTGGGAAACGCGGCGCGTGGCGCGGCGTAGCTGGAAGCAGGTGCAGGGGCTGGGGGCGTCCATCGGCTTGTGGGGTAGGGCGATGGGCTGGAGTTTATGTGCATATGCACGTAATTGCGAGTGGTGGTTGCTGGCCACGCTGGCGGGTTGTGCGCTTCGCGTTGTGCTGTCGCTTAGGCTTTGGGTCTGGCCATGGCTTTGGGTTTGGCTATGGCTTTGGCTTTGGCTTTGGCCTTGGCCTTGGCTTTGGCCTTGGCTTTGGCCTTGGCTTTGGCCTTGGCCTTGGCTTTGGCTTTGGCTTTGGCTGTTGCTGTTGCTGTTGCTGTTGCTGTCGCTGTCGCTGTTGCTGTTGCTGTTGCCGTGGCCGTGGCTTTCCCTTCTCCCGCTTGCGGGGGAAGGTGCCCGGAGGGCGGATGGGGGGCTTTTGATCTGGCTATGGCTGTACTTGGGCTTGTTTCAACGTAGCTGGTTCCGCACAAAGCAAAAACCACCTTGCGGTGGTTTTTGTTTGGGCTTGGGTTGATAAGCGGGAGAGTCAGAAGCGGAAGCGGAGCCAAGTGCAGAAGCAAAAGCTTGCCCTCACCCCTGCCCCTCTCCCGCAGGCGGGAGAGGGGAAAGCAGGAGCCAAAGCTCAAAGCCAAAGCCTGCAGCAGGCTCTTAGAACCAGGCGCGGATACCGAACGCAACGCCTCGGCCCGGGAGCGGCGAGTAATCCCGCAGCAACGAGGTATGCGGGCGTGCCTCACGGTCAGTCAGGTTGCTGCCATCGAGGAACACTTCGTAGCTGTTGCTGCCATTGCGATCCCAGCGGTACGCCACGTGTGCATCCACCAGCGTGTAGCCGGCGCTGGTTTCCTCGTTCACTGCAACATCCTTCTGGCTGCCGTAGCGCACCGCCCCCAGCGACGCGCGCCAGCCACCCAGCGACCAATGCAGGTCGGCACCAACACGGGCCGGGGCGATGCGCGGCAGGTAGCCGCCATTGGCCAACTCGACGTTGTAGTTGTGTGCGTGGTCACCGTGCGGCACGGCGATGGCGACATTGCGGGTGCCGCTGCCATCAAGTTCGGCCTTCACGTAGTCGCCGAACACGCGCAGGTCCCAGTCGCCGGCCACGTTCTCCAGCATGTGCCAGGTGGCCTCTGCCTCGGCGCCCTTGAAGGTGGCGTCGTTCTGGGTCCAGGTGCGCACCGGCAGGCCGCCTTCGACCACGCCGGTGTCGGCCAGGTAGATGAAGTCCTTGAACTTGGTCTGGTAGATCGCTGCCTGCAGGTCGAAGCGTTCGTTATGCGCGTGCAGGCCCAGCTCGACGCGACGACCGCGCTCGGTATCCATGTTGGCGTTGCCGATTTCCAGCGAGCGGGTGGCGATGTGGGCGCCGGCGGCGTACAGCTCTTCGTTGGTCGGTGCACGCTCGGAAGCGTCCACGCCGAAGCGCAGGTCGAAGGTGTCGTTCAAGGCCCAGATGCCGGACGCCGACAGGTTGGTCGCGCCAAAGCTGCGGTTGCGCTGGGCATCGTTCGGGTCGAGCTTGACCCGGTCATGGCGTGCACCCAGTTCCAGCTTGAACGGGCCGAACTGCTTCTCCTGCAGCACGAAAGCACCAATGGTGTCGGTGGTGGTGCCCGGCACGAAGGCTTCCTCGCCGGTGGCGCCGAAATCGCTGCTGCCGAACTGCACGCCGAAGGCGCCGTCCCAGCCGGCCAGCGGCTGCTGTACCGCTTCGACGCGGCCTTCAAAGCCCTTGTTGGTGAAGCGGGTGGACGGTGTGCCGGCTTCCAGCTCGGTGTGCTCGTAGTCGGTGTAGCCGCCGCGTACGGTCAGGCTCTTCAGGAACGCGGTCGGGTTGTACAGGCCGCCCTTCAGGTCGAAGCGGTTCTGCACCATGTCGATGCGCACATCATGCTCGTCGCCTTCCTCTTCGTGATCATGGTCATGGTCGTCGTGGTCATGATCGTGGTCATCGTCGGCGTGCACGTGGGCACCGTTTGGAATGCCGTAGTTGCTGCGGTAGGTGCCCAGCGAGGCACCGAGGAAGCCGTTCTCGCCGAACCAGGTGGCACCGACGCCGCCGGCGCGGGTGCGCGTCGAGCTGTTGTCCAGGCGGCCGCGGGTGCCGGCGTCTTCGTCGTGGGCATCATGATCATCATGGCCATCGGCATCCAGCGCGTGCGGGTCGATCGCATAGCCGGGGATGCGGTAGTCATCGCCGTTGCGGATCAGTCCGTCGACATGCAGGACAAGGTTGTCGCCACTGACGCCGTCCAGGCGGAACATGCCGCTACGCTCATTGTTGACCGAGTTGCCGCGGACTTCGGCGCGACCGCTGAGCGGGCGGTCCGGAACCTCGCTGGCGATACGACCATCGACCACGTTCACTGCGCCACCAATCGCGCCGCTACCGAACAGCAGGGTGGCCGGGCCTTTCAATACCTCGATCTGGTCAGCCAGGAAGGGTTCGATGGCGGAGGCGTGGTCGGCGCTGACGGTGGAGGCGTCCATGTTGCCGACGCCATTGGACACCACAGCCACGCGCGGGCCTTCCTGGCCGCGGATGATCGGACGGCCGACACCGGGGCCGAAGAAGGTGCTCTGTACGCCAGGCAGTTTGGCCACGGTGTCACCCAAGGTGCCGGACTTGTGCTCGTCCAGATCGGTACCGGCCAACACCTCGACCGGGCGCGCCAGCGACTCGGCAGAGCCCTGCAGTGGTGAGGCGGTTACCTTTACTGCGGTCAGTTCGGTCAGGTGATGGCTCTGCCCGGCGTCATCATCGGCGGCACTGGCGACGGCGGGCAGGGCGGCGGCAAGGGCGAGGAACAGCAGGTGGTGCCGGGTGTGACGGGGGAAGGGCATGAGAGTTCCTTTGTTACTGTGTATCACTGGGGTGGCAGTCTGAACCGGAGGCGGCAGGGGGCTGGCGCAGGCGGCTAGGGCGGGGAGGACAATAATGTTATATTATTCCATAACGTTCTGCCGCCCCTGCTGGAAGTCATGCCCACCCAACCCAACGGACTACGCAAATTCCTCGATCGCTTTGGCGCGACCGGATCCCTGATCTGTGCAGTGCATTGCGCGTTGTTGCCGGCATTGCTGGCGGTGGCGCCGGCGCTGGGGCTGTCGTTCTGGCTCAGTGACGGCGTCGAGTTCACCATCGTCGTCTTCGTTACCGTGCTGGGTCTGTTCAGCCTGATCTGGGGTTATCTGCGCCACCGCGCGCTGATGGCCTTGTTGCTGCTGGTGCCCGGGCTGCTGTTGTTGTGGGCGGGCCTGTTGCATTCGGAACTGCATCATTCGCAGGTTCCGCATGCGGTGGTGATGACCCTGGGTGGCGTACTGGTGGGCTTGGCACATGTGGTCAACCTGCGCTTGAACCACGTGCATGTACACGACGCCAGCTGCGCACATTGAGGGGCGCATGGTAGGCTTCCTGTCCATGCGCGAGGGCGCTTGTTGTGGCCTCGCCAAACCCGTGCATGCACGGGGTAACTGATTACAAACCAAGGAGTTGACGACATGGGTAAGGGTGACCGTAAGACCGCCAAGGGCAAGCGCTACAACGCCAGCTATGGCAATTCGCGCTCGCACGTGAGCAAGGTGGCCGTGGGCGCTGCTGCGCCGGTCGCCAAGAAGACCGTCACCAAGGCTGCCGCCAAGAAGGCTGTTGCCAAGAAGACCGTCGCCAAGGCCGGCTGATCCAGCCAGGCAGTGGTTACAGAAAAGCGGCGCATTGCGCCGCTTTTTTTGTGTTCGTGATAGTTCCCGGGTGCGCTGCGCTTACCCGGGCTACCTCACTTCGATTGGCGCAGCGCCTGGTCCAGTGCGTGCGGGTCGCCATCGTTGGGCTGGGCCGGGATGCCTATCAGGCGGGTAAGCAGCGGATAGACGTCGACGTTGTCGAAGGCGGTGAGCTGTTTGCCCTGCGCGAAGGCCGGGCCCCGCGCGACGAATACCGCCTGCATCGAAGGCAGTGCAGGGTCGTAGCCATGCGAACCGCGATCGCCCGGCGGGCGCTTGGCGATGGTGTCACGCGTCACTGCATCCCAGCCCTCCTGCATCTGGCAGACGATGGCCGGCACGCGTGGGTTGCTGCCGTAATGCCAGCGCGTCGGCAGCTGCGCCTTGTTCCAGCACTGGTAATGCGCGTGTTCGCCGAGCAGTGCCTTTTCCGCTTCGGCCTGCTTGCCCGGCAGCGGGGCGAAGCCTACCGACTGGCCTACCGACACCACCTTGGCGACATCGGCCGGCACCATGTCCTCAATCGCCACCGCATTGCCGAACTTGACCGTTGCCATGCCGTGATCGGACACGACAATCACGTTGGTGTGGTCGAGCAGGCCGTCGCGGCGCATGCCATCGACCAGTTGGCCGACGGCGGCATCAACCTGCTGCAACGCTGCTTTGTACTCGGGCGAATCCGGGCCGTGCTCATGCCCGGCCTTGTCCACGTGCTCCATGTAGGTGGCAACAAAACGCGGTTTGATCGCGTCCGGCGCGCCATGCAGCCAGGCCAGTACCTGGTTCATGCGCTCGGGCAGCGGCACGCTCTCGTCGTATATGCGCCATTGATTGGCATGCAGGCCGCGCACCGGCGCTTCACTGCCGGGCCACGACCAGGTGGCACTCTTGAACCCGGCCTTGCGCACGCTGACCCAGATCGGTTCGCCGCCATCCCACCAGGCCGCGTTCTGTACGGCGGTGCGGTCACTGACCTTGAATTCGCCAAGCGCATCGGCGCTCATCGCGTTGTGCACCAAGCCGTGGTGGTCGGGGCGCAGGCCGGTGACCAGGGTGTAGTGGTTGGGGAAGGTGAGGGCCGGATAGGACGGGCGCATGCCGACACTGCGTACGCCTTCACGGGCCAGACGCATCAGGTTGGGACTGTCTGCTTCGCTGAGCTTGTCCGCGCGCAGGCCGTCGATGGAAATCATCAATACGGTGGGCGGTGCTTCCGGAGCGATGGTGGGCGAGGAAGGCGTGGTGGCGCAGGCTGCAAGCAGTGCGCAGGCCAATGCAGTGGCCGGAATGCGTAGAAAAGTCATGCCGCAATGATAGGCCGGGCCGGTGACCGTACAAATACAACCTTAGCCATGTTGCCCGTGGAGGGGCGCTAGCGGCCCGGGTTGGCAAAGCGCATCCGGGGGGCGCTCAGGCAAACAGGTCCGCCACACGCCCACCTTCGCTGGGCACGCCCTCCAGCTTCAACAAGGCTGCCTTGGTCGGCAGCCCGCCACCGAAACCGGTCAGTGCGCCGTTGTTGCCGATTACCCGATGGCAGGGCAGTACGATCGGTAATGGATTGCGGCCATTGGCAGCGCCGACTGCGCGCGTCGCGGTCGGCCGGCCAATGCGCTCGGCCAGCTGCCGGTAGCTCCAGGTTGCGCCAAAAGGAATCTGCGCCAGGGTGTGCCAGACCTGCAACTGGAATTCAGTGCCCACCGGCGCCAATTCCAGCTGGAATTCCTGGCGTTCACCGCGCAGGTATTGCAGCAACTGCCGGCGTGGCTCGGCGACCGCATCGGGGTCGCGCTGCCAGTGTTCGCGGCCCTTGGCGTCGTGGCGGTTTTCGGCGAACAGGATGTGGCGTACGCCGACCTGGTCGACGGCGACCGTCAGTGCGCCGATGGGGCTGTCGAAACGATCGTAGTAGAGGGTGTTCATGCGCTGGCCTCCGTAGCTGCCTTGGAATTCTTTCGTTCGGTTGGCACTGCCAGATGCCACAGATGCAGCACCGCATAGGCGCGCCATGGCCGCCACAGCTGGGAGCGACGTTCGGTTTCGCGCTCGCTCAGGCGTTGGCCTTCGCCCAGTACCTGCTGCAGCACCAGATCACCGGCAGGGAAGGCATCGGGAAGTCCCATCGCCCGCAGTGCCATGTAATGGGCGGTCCACGGGCCGATACCTGACAGGGCCGTGGCCTTCTGCACGAAGCTTTCCAGCGTCTGTGCACGGCTGAAATCCAGCCGTTGTTCGGCGCAGGCGCGGGCGATTGCGCGCAGGGTGGCGGCGCGGGTGCGCGGCAGGCCGATGCTCTCCAGCGCCGCGTCGACCAGCGTTGCCGGTGCCGGGAACTGCCGGTCCAGGCTCTCGGGCATGCCGGGCAGGTGCTCGCCGAAGCGATCGACCAGGCGGCGCGCCAGCGTGGTGGCGGCGGCGACGCTGACCTGCTGGCCGAGGACGGCGCGTGCGGCGACTTCAAAGCCGTCCCAGCCGCCGGGAATGCGCAGCCCCGGCCGCTCGGCCAGGCCGCGCGCGAGCAGGGGTTCCTGGCCCAGGGCGGCATGGACGGTGCGCAGGTCGGCATCCAGGTCAAAGACGCGGCGCACCTTGGCGACGATGGCGGGGATGGCGCGTGGATCGGTGGTGCCCAGTTGCAGGCGCAGCTCCGGGCGCTTGGGGTCGGCGGTGACCCGGATCAGGCTGGCAACGCCGTTGGCGACGACCACGCGTTGGTAGCTGCTTTCGTCGATGCATTCGATACCCGGCAGCGAGCGGCGGCGCAGGAACGCCAGCATCAACGGGAAGTCCAACGGCGGCCGGTAGGCCAGGCGCAATACGGGCTCGCCACCGGCCACCGCGCCATGCTGCTTGCGCAGCGCGCTCGGCGGCATGCCGCAGCCTTCGAGGAAGGCGCTGTTGAAGCGTCGCAGACTGTTGAAGCCGGCGGCCAGGGCGACCTGGGTTACCGGCAGCGCGGTTTCGGTCAGCAGCTGTTTGGCCAGCAATAGACGACGGGTGGTGTGCAACTGCGCCGGCGTAGCTCCAAGCTTGGCCACGAACAGCCGTTGCAGTTGGCGCGCGCTGATCCCCATCGCTTCGGCCAGCGCGGTCGCTGGCTGCTCCTGCAGGATGCCTTCGTTGAGTAGGGCCAATGCCTGATGCAGGGTCTGGTCCTGCAGCAGATTGGCGTCATCCGGTGACAGTTCGGGGCGGCAGCGCAGGCAGGGCCGGTAGCCGGCGGCGCTGGCGGCTGCGGCGCTGGGGTAGTAGCTGACGTTCTCGGGCTTGGGCGGTGGAGCCGGGCACACCGGCCGGCAATAGATGCCGGTGCTGCGCACGGCGGTGAAGAACAGGCCGTCAAAGCGCGCATCACGCGCCAGGCGGGCTTGTTCGCATTGCACATGGGCGGGCATCAGGAGGTTTTGCATGGCCCCAGTCTAGGCGCGGCCGGCGGCCGGTACTGGCCATTTTCGGACATCAATGCGTGTGACGCTGTGTTGATTCATCGGACGTTGCGGCAGGGTGGGTGTTGCGCACTAGACTGTCCACCTTCCTGGCGCGGCTGCGCCGTCGCGCGGACCTGATTGCCCTCCATGTTGCCCAAGTTCTGGTGGTCGCCGTTGTTGTGCGTCGGGCTGTTGGCCTGCAATCCGCAGACCGGCGAGAAAAAGCCCGTGGCTGATCCTGCTGCCACGCTGGCTGCCGATGGCGACCACATGGTTTCGATCAATGCCGCCGATGCGCCGGCCCCGCCGGCACCGGTGTTGCCCGCCAAGGACAAACCCTGGCCCGAGCTGCTGCTGGAAAACGGCAAGGCCTGGGTCAGCTGTGGCACCGACTATGCGGGCGAGAACGGCGATGGCACCGAACTGGCTGCATTTGACCGCGCCAGCATGGATGCGGCGCTGGAACCCTGCAAGGAGCGCGGCCTGGTGCGGGTGCGCTACGCCGGCAAGATCAATCCTTCGTTCGCGGCGATGATGACGCGCTTGGCGGTAGTGGCCGACGCGATGAAGATCAGCCGGCGCATCCTCGATCTGGATTCCAGCGGCGGCCAGGTGGAAGCAGCCATCGTTGCCGGTGACAGCATCGGCGAGTCTGGCTGGACCATCTGGGTGCGCGAAGGTTCGGTCTGTCACAGTGCCTGCGTGTTCGTGCTGGCGGCGGGCGACAACCGCTTGATCTCCGGCAAGGTTGGCATCCACCGCATGATGCGGATCAGCTCCAGCGCCAGTTCGCGCGCGGAGTTGAACAAGGAGCTGCACGAGGTCTACGACAACGTGAAGGACTACCTGCAGCGCAACGGCGTGGCGGTGGGCGTGGCCGACCTGATGATGACCGTGCCCAACCGCAGCCTGCGGGTGCTGACCAACGAAGAGCTCAAGCAGTACGGGCTGGACGGCACCAATGCGGTGCAGGATGACCTGGAGCGCATCAAGCAGATGCGCAAGTGCGGCGATGACTTCGTGCGCCGCAAGGATTCCTTCCTGATCGCCTTCGACCGCGAGTGCAAGGTGGAAGGTGCCGATCTGGAGGCGGTCAACCGTTGCGGGCAGGCCTTGAAGGAGCAGTTCGGCTTCCCGGATGAGGTCTGCCCGGAGGAAAGTCCGCTGTCGGAAATCGATACCGCCATGCTCGAGCCGATGCCGACCGCCATCCCGACCGGTGCCGCGGAGTCGGTGGTGGCGCCGGCTGCGGCAGCTGCATCAGCCGTCAGTGCGCAGGTGGGTGCTTCCAGTACACGAAAGTGAACAAATGAAAGGATGCGGAAGCCCGTAAACCGTGATTGGATTGGCATTCCGTTCAACTGAAAGCGTCATGGAGAGAGCTATGCGACCCAGTTGTTTGTTGATGGTGCTGTCCCTGGCCGTACCGGCTGCAGGCGTTTTCGCGCAGACACCCGCTGCGGCCCCAGCGCCGGCGCGGGCTGCTGCCCCTGCCGCCCCCGCGCCCGCACCGGTATCAGCCGCCGCACGGCCGGCGCCAGCGCTCAGTGCTGCGCAGCAGGCGCAGGTGGCCAAGCAGGATGCGGAGATGACCGCCGCCGCGCAGCGGGTGGCGCAACTGGTGGATGGCCAGCAGGCGGCCACCGTATGGGACGGTGCCTCGGCGGTGGCGCGCAAGGCGGTGACCCGCGATGTGTTCGCCAACAACGTCAATGCCGACCGCGCCAAGCTGGGCGCGCTGGTATCGCGTGGCAAGCCATCGATCACCCGCGTGCAATACCCGGCCGGCGCCTCGGTGCCGGAAGGGATCTACTTGAACGTCAGCTTCCCGACCCGCTTTGCCAACAATGCCCAGCCGGTGCGCGAGCTGGTCTCGTTCCGCCTGGATGAAGACAAGGTGTGGCGCACCTCCGGCTATAGCGTGCGCGCGGCCTCGGCCAACTAAGCGCCACTACCGGCAAGGCAAAGCACACGGGCGCCGCAGCGCGCCCGATGTGTTTGCGTGCTGATTGCCGCATGCCTGATCTGGATCAATGAATCCTTACACCGGCCTGCTTACCCTGCCTGCGGTAGGCATAACGGAGTGGGACATGCGCAAGGTGGATGTGGTGGTGGTGGGAGCCGGCCCGGCCGGCTTGAGTCTGGCCCGCAGCCTGGCAGGCAGCGGCCTGTCTTTGGCGCTGGTCGAGCAACAACCGCAGGCTGCGCTGGCCGAGCCGAGCTTCGACGGCCGTGAAATCGCGCTGACCCACGCCTCGCGGCAGATCATGCGCAGCATGGGCCTGTGGCAGCGCATCGATCCGGCCGAGATCTCGCCGTTGCGCAGTGCCAAAGTGATGAATGGCAGCTCGCCGTTCGCGCTGGGTTTCGCCGCGCAGGGCGAGGGCGTGGATGAGCTGGGCTGGCTGATTCCCAATCACCTGATCCGGCGTGCGGCCTGGGAGGCGGTGCAGGGCCAGGCGGGGCTGGAGCTGCTGGATGGGCGCTCGGTCACTGCAATCGATGCCGGCGAGGCGTACAGCACGGTCAGCTTGAGTGACGGCAGTCAGCTGCGCGCGCGACTGGTGGTCGCCGCTGACAGCCGCTTCTCGGCGACCCGGCGGATGATGGGTATCGGTGCTCAGATGCGTGACTTCGGCAAGTCCATGCTGGTCTGCCGGATGCAGTGCGAGCGACCGCATGAGCACGCCGCCTGGGAGTGGTTCGGCTACGAGCGGACCTTGGCGATGCTGCCCTTGCCGGGCAACCAGGCCTCGGCGGTGATCACCATGCCGCCACAGCAGCTGCAGCAGTTGCTGGCGCTCGATGAAGCTGACTTCGGCCGCACCGTCAGCGGCTTCTTCGAACATCGCCTGGGGGCCATGACTCCGGTGGGGACGCGCCATGCCTATCCGCTGGTGGGGGTGTATGCGCACCGTTTCGTCGGCAAGCGCTACGCCCTGATCGGCGATGCGGCGGTCGGTATGCATCCGGTCACCGCGCACGGCTTCAATTTTGGCCTGCACAGCCAGCAACGACTGGCGCGGCTGTTGCTGGAGGCGGTGCGTGGCGGTGGCGATATCGGTGCGGACGGGCTGCTGGCCAGTTACCAGCGCGGCCACCGGCTGGCGACGCGGCCGCTGTACGAAGCCACCAATGCCATTGCCGGGCTCTACAACGACAGCCGGCTGCCGGCACGCCTGCTGCGCGGCGCGGCATTGCGGGCCGCGCAGGGGGTGGTCCCGTTCAGGAAGTTGATTGCCGGGCATCTGACCCAGGCGCGCGCGTAGCAAGGGCTCGCGGGTTTGTAGGAGCGGCGTAAGCCGCGAAGCCGGTACGGGTGGCAGGCGAGGGTGCGATGCCGGATCGGGTGTGAGCTTCGCGGCTTACACCGTTCCTACAAACGCTGCGGCGCCGACGGTTGCGGGGAAAGCCCCTGCCGAGCATGGCTCGGCACTACAGGCACTCCTGCAGCGCTGATGTGGCGCTGGGACGGCCCCTGCCGAGCATGGCTCGGCACTACATCACTCGTCTTCGTCGTCTTCTTCGGCGCGGTTCGGGTCCGGATCGGCGAGGACGTTGATCAGGACATCGCCCAGCGCCACCTGCTGGCCGCCGCGGATTTTGCAGGCTTTGCGCAGCTCCACCACGCCATCCACGGTGACCTGGCCGTCGGCAATGATCATTTTTGCCTCGCCGCCGCTGGTGACCAGATCGGCCAGTTTCAGCAGCTGCTTCAGTTCCACGTAATCGCGGTCAAGTTCAAATTCGATGGTCTGCATGGTGTTCACGGATAAAAACGAGTGCTATTGTGCGCCATCGGCGACCCGTGCGGGTGCTCCAACAGGGGCCACGCGGCGGCCGGTTGTGTTCGTAAGCTGAACGCAAATCTAGCCATGCGCGACAGCTGAGCTGTTTAGAGCGCACAATAAGCGTCTTTTCGCCCGCCCGTTCGCGGCGGTGCCCCCGGAGTTACCATGTCCCAAGATACCCCCGCGCCGCTGCTGTTTGCAGATCTCGGCCTATCCGAGCCTGTGATGAAGGCAGTGGCCGAAGTCGGTTACGAGACCCCGTCGCCGATCCAGGCTGCCACCATTCCGGCAATGCTGGAAGGCCGCGACGTGCTCGGCCAGGCGCAGACCGGCACCGGCAAGACCGGCGCCTTCGCGCTGCCGGTGCTGTCCAACATCAATCTTTCCGCCACCAAGCCGCAGGTGCTGGTGCTGGCCCCGACCCGCGAACTGGCCATCCAGGTCGCCGAGGCGTTCCAGACCTATTCGGCGTCGATGCCGGGCTTCCGCGTGCTGCCGGTGTACGGCGGCCAGCCCTACGGTCAGCAGCTGTCGGCCCTGCGCCGCGGCGTGCACGTCGTGGTCGGCACCCCGGGCCGCGTGATCGACCACCTCGATCGCGGCACCCTGGACCTGTCCGAGCTGAAGACGCTGGTGCTCGACGAAGCCGACGAAATGCTGCGCATGGGCTTCATCGACGACGTTGAAGCCGTGCTCAAGAAGCTGCCGGAAACCCGTCAGGTCGCACTGTTCTCGGCCACCATGCCGCAGCAGATCCGCCGCATCGCGCAGACCTACCTGCGTGAGCCGGTGGAAGTGACCATCGCTTCCAAGACCACCACCTCGGCCAACATCCGCCAGCGTTACTGGTGGGTGGCTGGCATGCACAAGCTGGATGCGTTGACCCGCATCCTGGAAGTCGAACCCTTCGACGCGATGATCATCTTCGCGCGTACCAAGGCGGGTACCGAGGAGCTTGCCACCAAGTTGCAGGCGCGTGGCCTGGCCGCTGCCGCCATCAATGGCGACATGCAGCAGGCCCAGCGTGAGCGCACCATCGCCATGCTGAAGGACGGCAAGCTCGACATCCTGGTTGCCACCGACGTGGCCGCCCGTGGTCTGGACGTGGAGCGCATCAGCCACGTACTGAACTACGACATCCCGTACGACACCGAAAGCTACGTGCACCGTATCGGTCGTACCGGCCGTGCCGGCCGCAGCGGTGAGGCGATCCTGTTCGTCACCCCGCGCGAGAAGGGCATGCTGCGCCAGATCGAGCGTGCTACCCGCCAGCCGATCGAAGAAATGCAGCTGCCGAGCGTGGACGCAGTCAACGATCACCGCGTGACCAAGTTCATGGACCGCATCAGCCAGGCCCTGGCTGCCGGCGACATGGATTTCTACCGCGACCTGCTGCAGCGCTACGAAGGCGAGCACAACGTGCCTGCCATCGATATCGCTGCTGCGCTGGCCAAGCTGTTGCAGGGTGATTCGCCGTTCCTGCTGACCCCGCCGGTGCGTGAGCGCCGCGAGCAGTCGTTCGAGCGCAGCGAGCGTCCGGCGCGTGACGGCGGCTTCCATCGCCGTGACGAGCGCGGTGATCGTGGTGATCGCCCGGCCCGCTTCGAGCCGCGTTTCGAGCGTGCGCCGCGTCATGATGATGGCGAACGCGCACCGCGCCCGCCGCGTGGCGAAGGTGATTTCGAATCGCGTCCGCGTCGCGAAATGCCGCCGCGCAGCGCGCCGGAGTTCGGCATGGAGACCTACCGCATTGAAGTCGGTCACACCCATGGTGTGAAGCCGGCCAATATCGTTGGCGCGATCGCCAACGAAGCCGGCCTGGAAAGCCGTTTCATCGGCCGCATCGATATCCACGACGGTCACTCGGTGTTGGACCTGCCGGCTGACATGCCGACCGACGTGCTGCAGCACCTGAAGAAGGTGTGGGTGTCGGGCCAGCAGTTGCAGATGCGCAAGGTCGAGGCGGGTGAGGACCACGGCGCTGCTGCGCCGTCGTTCAAGTCGCGCTTCGACAAGGGTGACGGCAAGCCGGGCGGTCGTCCGTCGGGTCCGCGCGGCCCGCGTCCGGGCGGTCCTGGTGGTTCGCGTCCGGGTGGCTTCAAGCCGCGCGGCCCGCGCAACTACTGATCCGGCCCGTCCAACGCGCGTGACCAGACAACCCCGGCAATGCCGGGGTTGTCTGTTTCTGACCGTTTGTCGGCCTGCCAGGACCGGATGGGACGACAAGTTCAAGCCGCGACCGTCTTCACGTACTGCTCGCGGCGGGTTATTGCGATAATGCTGCTTATCCGCGTCGGGGAACGCGAGAGGGAAGCTCATGGCAGTAGGGGGAGGGGCAGGTGCTGGCAGGGTCGGATGTAGATGGGCCGTGCTTCTGCTGCTGTCGACGTTCTTTGCATTGTGGCCGTTGCTGGGCGCGGCCCAGCCGCTGCAGGTGGACCGTGACTTCCTGATTGCCGGTGCCGCAACGGCTGAGCAGGCGCCTTTGCGTGCCTGCAGTGCCGAAGCCTTGGCGCGGATGCGCCCTGCCATTGAAATTGCCGCGCCCGAAGGCGGTTGGTCGGGTGCGCCGCAAGGCGTTGGCGTATTCAATGTGTTTGCCGGCGAGGTGATGATTTTCCATGGCGACCGTCAGGTCTGCGGCGATATGCAGGATGCCCGCACCCGCGACTCACGTTTCCGTGCTGGCGTCGGCCTGGTGGTGGTACCCAAGCAGGGCACGGTGGAGCCGATCCGGGTGGCCTGGGAGTCGCCGCTGAAGCCGCGCTGGATTCCCACTGTGCACCTTGGCGCACCCAGTCCGTTGCAGCAGCAGGACACCTTGCGGCTGGTGGTGCGCACCGCCTGCGTGGCGATTGCGCTGGCCTTGGCCCTGTCTGCATTGATGGGGTTTGCCACCACACGCGGGCGTGATTTCCTGATCTATACCCTGGTCTGCGGGCTGTTGGTGGTGTGGCAGGCGGTGTTGAGTGGGCTCAGTGGCTATCCCGAGCCATGGCTGCCGGTGGATGGTCACGCGCCGGTATGGATGGTTTCGGTATCCGCACTCAGCTATGCGGTGATGGGCTGGGTGCTGTGGCGGATGTGCGGTGGCCGTCGTGTGCTGCGCGGCTCGCGGCCGTGGATGCTGGGGCTGATGGTCGTGCTGGCGCTGGTCGCGCTGGCTGCGCCGTTCATGCCTTGGCCGTTGTTGGCGTGGATCGCGGTGGCGCTGGACGATTTTTTCACGTTGATCTGCATGACCTCGGTAGGCATTGCCATCGTTGCGTTGCGGCGGCGTAACTTCCAGGCGCTGGATGGGCTGGTGGCGGCGATCCCGCTGTTGGTGATGGCGCTGGCCGACCTGATGGACAACCGCCTGCTGGTGGAATTCCGGGTCGAGGCGATCCAGGTCTCGGTTACCTGGTTCCTGATGATGGCGGCTTACTCCCTCAATCGCAGCCTCAGCCAGCTGCGCCAGCAACGCGATGAGATGCGCGAGCTTGCCGATACCGACACCTTGACCGGCCTGCCAAATCGCCGCGCTGGCCTGCGCCAGCTCGACCACTATCTGCGTGAGGCCAAGGCTGGCGGGCTGCCGCTTTCGATTGGCTTCCTGGACATCGATCTGTTCAAGCAGATCAACGACAACTATGGCCACGATGGTGGCGACCAGGTGCTGATATCGGTGGCCAATACCTTGTTGACCGGTGTGCGCAGCCGCAGCGACGTGATCCGCATGGGCGGCGAGGAATTCCTGATCCTGCTACCGGGAATCGGCGCTGACGCGGCGCGTCCGCGGCTGGAGCAGCTGCGCGAAAAACTCACCGTACAGGCGCGCGGGCTCAAGCATGAAGGCCTGGTGGTCACCGCCAGTATTGGTCTTGCCGAGCTGCAGTACCGCGACAATGACGTCGCCGGGCTGCTGCGGCGGGCCGACAATGCCATGTACCAGGCCAAGCGCAGCGGCCGGGACCAGGTGGTGGATGCGCGCGATATCCGGGAAGTGCCCTGAACAGGCAATCCGGCCGCGCTGTTCCGGCCGCGGGCGATGGCGGATAATTCGCCGATGACAATTCGAATCAACAAGCACATTGCCGAAACCGGCTTCTGCTCGCGCCGTGAGGCCGATCGCCTGCTGTCCGCCCGTCGCGTCACCGTCAATGGCATCGTCGCCGGCACCGGCGCGGTCGTGGGCGAGGGCGACGAGGTCAAGGTGGACGGCCAGCCGCTGCGCGCCCGTGCGGTGCAGAAGAGCACCGGCCGCCGCCATGTCTACATCGTGCTGAACAAGCCGGTAGGCATCACCTGCACCACCGAGAGCGCGGTCAAGGACAACATCGTCGAGTTTGTCGGCCACGAGCAGCGTATCTTCCCGATCGGTCGCCTGGACAAGGATTCGGAAGGACTGATCCTGATGACCAGCAACGGCGACATCGTCAACCAGATCCTGCGTGCCGAGAACGGCCACCAGAAGGAGTATCTGGTGGCGGTCAACAAGCCAGTCACCGATGAATTCCTGCGCGGCATGGCGCGTGGCGTGCGCATCCACAACGAGATGACCTTGCCCTGCCGCACCAGCCGCATTGCCAAGTATGGTTTCCGCATCATCCTGGAGCAGGGCTTGAACCGGCAGATCCGTCTGATGGCGGCCGAGTTCGGTTATCGCGTCACCCAGCTGCGCCGTGTGCGCATCGACAACGTGAAGATCGGTGCGCTCAAGCCCGGTCAATGGCGCAACCTGAGCGAGCAGGAACTGCGCGGGCTGCTGCCGCAACAGCAGCAGTGGTGAAATGTGACACGCTCACCGCGCCTTGCGCGGTGAGCCGCTAGACTCTGCTGCGCCTCCATCCTGCCGCTTTGGACCCGTGCATGATCAAGCCCGCATTGCCTGCCCATGAAGCCGAACGTATTGCCGCGCTGCAGCGTTACCGGGTGCTGGACACCGCACGGGAGCAGGAGTTCGATGACCTGGTGACCATCGCCCGCACCATCTGCGGTACGCCGATGGGCGCGGTGACCCTGATTGATCGCGACCGGCAATGGTTCAAGGCCCTGCAGGGCCTGGACGGTGAACAGACCCCGCGCGACGAGGCGTTCTGCGCCCACACCATCCTCAGGCCGCAGGAACTGACCGTGGTGGCCGATGCGCGCCAGGATCAGCGTTTCAGTGGCAACCCCTCGGTGTTGGGTGATCCACATATCCGCTTCTACGCCGGCGCGCCGCTGCTCAGCAGCGATGGCTATGCACTGGGCTCGCTGTGCGTGTTCGATTCGGTGCCGGCGCAGCTGGGCACCCCACAGGCCGAGGCATTGCGCGCGCTGTCGCGGCAGGTCAGCCGGATGATGGAAATGCGCCTGCTGCGGATCGAGATCGATCATCACCAGGCCGAGCACGATTGGTACGAGGCGCACCTGCTTGAGTACTACCAGCAGCTGGAGCAGCTCAATGTGGAGCTGTCCGAGCAGACCCGTACGGACCCGCTGACGGGGCTGCCCAATCGCCGCGCGCTGTCCGCTGCGCTGACGGAAGCGATCGGACGTGCAGGTGAGGTTGCGCCGGTGGTGGCCATCGTTGATATCGACCACTTCAAGCTGGTCAATGACATCCATGGCCATACCGAAGGTGATCGGGTGCTGGTCGAGCTGTCCAGCGTGCTGAAGTCACAGTTTGCCGCGCGCGGCATGGCCGCGCGTTATGGTGGCGAGGAGTTCGTCATCCTGATGCCGGATACACCGCTGCAACAAGCCGAGCTGCAATGCGAATACCTGCGTGAGTCGGTGGGCATGCTGCCGATTGGCCCGCCGATCTCGGTGAGTATCGGCCTTGCCGTGCACCGCGCAGGTGACGCCCCAGGCGAAACCCTGCGCCGTGCCGATGCCGCGCTCTATCAGGCCAAGGCCGAGGGCCGCGATCGGGTGGTTGTGGCGGGCTGAGCCGAGTTGCCGTAGCCCGGGTAAGCGCAGCGCACCCGGGAATCAAATGGCCGCGCGGCCAACATATTCCGTCGATACGACGTCCTTGGCCCAAGCGCTCGGTAGGTGTCTGAGGCGAGCCC